>NZ_VCIW01000016.1 GCF_005765165.1 Paenibacillus antri
AAAGCATCTAAGCGTGAAGCCCCCCTCAAGATGAGATTTCCCTGCTTGAAGACCCCATGTAGACGACGTGGTTGATAGGTTCGGGGTGGAAGCGCGGCAACGCGTGGAGCTGACGAATACTAATCGGTCGAGGACTTATCCAACATATTCGGAGTGTACAATTGTTTCGCATCCAGTTTTCAGGGAGCAACCGCAATGTATGCGGACGTGGCTCAGTGGTAGAGCATCGCCTTGCCAAGGCGAGGGTCGTGGGTTCGAATCCCATCGTCCGCTCCAATACGAAATATCTAAACCTTGAATGGAGACATTCGAGGTTTTTTTGTTGTTTGGAGGGCGAGCCTCTGATACAATGAGCCGAGCGATAACAACGGAGGGAACCAAATTATGGATTTCATAAAGTGGGGCATTATCGGCTGCGGGAACGTAACGGAGGTCAAGAGCGGCCCCGCGCTGCAGAAGGCCGAAGGCTCCGCATTGGTTGCGGTCATGCGCCGGAACGGCGACTTGGCGCGCGATTACGCCGAACGGCACGGCGTGCCGAGATGGTACGACGACGCGGACCGCTTAATCGAAGATCCGGAGGTCGATGCCGTATATGTGGCCACGCCTCCTTCGTCCCACATGGAATATGTATTGAAAGCGGCTAAGGCCGGCAAGCCGGTATACGTCGAGAAGCCGATGGCGATGAACGAAGCGGAATGCAGAACGATGGTCGAAGCGTGCGAAGCGGCGAACGTTCCTTTATTCGTGGCCTACTATCGGAGGAAGCAGCCCCGTTTTCTCAAAGTGAAGGAACTCATCGAACAAGGGGCGATCGGAGAAGTTCGCACCGTAACGACGGTCCAGTTCGCGCCGCCGCCGAAATCGGACGCAAGGGAATCTTGGAGGCTGCAGCCGGAGATCGGGGGCGGGGGGCTTTTTCCCGACTTGGCCAGTCATTCGCTCGATCTGCTCGATTATTTGCTGGGTCCCATCGGAAGCGTCTCCGGACATGCGACGAACCAAGGCAGACGTTATGCGGCAGAGGATACGGTAACGGCTTCCTATGTGTTCGAATCCGGAGCGCACGGCGTAGGCTCGTGGTGTTTCGAGGCAGGGGTCGCGGAAGACCGGAACGAAATCGTCGGCACCCGCGGGAAGATCGAGTATGCCACGTTCCGTAACGATCCCATTCGACTGACGACGCCAGCCGGGACGGAGGAGTGGAGGATCGAACAACCGATGCACGTCCAACAACCTCTGATCCAAAGCATCGTAGACGAGTTGAGAGGGATAGGAGGGACTTCCCCCAGCACGGGCCGCACGGCCTTGCGCACGAATCGCGTGATGGACGCGATTCTAGCATCCTATTATCGAAAGTAAAGAAAACTGAGAATTATCGGTCCATGGCAACTGGTTGCTGCAAGAATAAATTGATATACTATTATCTGGTTACCTACTATTTCATAAAGGAAGACTTTCTTTGCCAATGGACAAGCCCTTAATACTATTGGTGGATGACGACCGCGCGGTTAAACATCTGCTGTCGGAGACGCTGGAAATCGAAGGCTACCTTGTGATGACGGCCGGGAACGGCATTGATGCGCTTACATTGATCGGCGAGTATACTTTCGATCTCATTCTGCTCGATATTATGATGCCCGGGATGGACGGTCTCGAGGTGTGCCAACGAATCCGGGATCAATATCCAGGGCCGATCGTGCTGATCAGCGGCAGAGATCGGAACGCGGATAAGGTGATCGGACTTAGCGTCGGCGCCGACGATTACATCACGAAGCCGTTCGAAATCGAAGAAGTCGTCTCTCGCGTGAAGGCGCACCTTCGCAGAGAGCAGCGCTCCCGATCGGCACGGAAGTCGACGGATGCCGTCATGTCCTTCGACAACGGCGCCTTACTCATTCATAAGGACACCTTCGAGGTGTACTTGAATCAAGAACGCGTGGAGCTCTCCACGAAGGAATTCCAGATTTTGTCGTATTTGGCCGAGCAGGAAGGCCGCGTCGTCTCGAGAGAAGAAGTGTATGAATCGATCTGGGGCGGGCAGGATTCCGGGGATATTCACACGGTAACGGTTCATATTAAGAATCTAAGGTCGAAGATCGATACCCAGAACCGGTACATCAAGACCGTGTGGGGATCCGGTTACAAGTTCGCCGGCGACAAAGACTGATATTCGCCTCGTTCTCTATTCTTTAGCCGAGGATAGGGGATGGGGTGTCTTTATATTCGGGAGGCGTTATGAGTAAGTATATCGAGATGTTCATTCAACAATTCGGCCAGCGCATCCGCGACTTGCTCCAGCGGGACGCTTCGGTTTCCGAGGAAGAGCTTTATCGGCTCGTTCACACGGCCAAGGGAACGGCCGGAACCGTCGGATTGCCCGAGTGGTCGACGATCGCGGGCGAATTGTTGGCGTTGCTGAGCGAGGACGGCAGTAGAACGTTCACGGTAGCGGAAGCGGAGCTGCTGTTGGCGCCGTTGCTGCATGCGGCGAGCGGAAGCGTCGTCGCCGCGACGATGGAAGCGAAGGAGATCGCCCCGGCCGCTGCCGAAGCGGTTCGTGTGGAAGGACCTTGGAAGATCGCCGTGGTGGACGACGATCCGATCCTTCGCACGATGCTTGGCCGCCGATTGTCTCGACTGATCAGCGATTTCGACGAAGTCAATATTAAGCTTTATGAGGACGGAGATGCGTTCTTGGCCGACGAATGGCATAAGAACGAGGAGCCTTGTCTCATCGTATTGGATCGGAATATGCCGCGGCTCAACGGAATGGAAGTGCTTCGCCAAATTCGGCAACACGACCCGAAGCGTAGATATAGCATATTAATGCTGACCGGCATCGAAGACGACTTGGAGGTTGCGAAGGCGTTGGAGGCCGGTGTCGACGACTACGTGACGAAACCGTTCGGCATGGCCGAGCTGGAAGCCCGCGTTCGCAAGATGCTGCAGAAGCGATGAGCTCCGCTCCTTTCCTTATCGTCGGGACGCTTAGCGTCGTCGTTGCCGCGACGGTGCTTGGATTGTACGGCTACTTAGTATACGCGAAGACGCGATATGCCAGGGCGAGCCGATTCGTCGCGGAACGGCTCGAAACGGCCGAATACGGCTTGCAGCGCTCCGTGGAGTCCGCCGGTTCGATCGCGGATCTCGCGGCGCTCGCTCGCAAATATCCGCTTTGGCGTTCGTTGATCCAGGAGTTCTGCGCGAAGCGAATCCGGCTGGGCGGCACGCGCGAAGAAATCGAGCGCATTCGGTCATTGGTCCGGGCCAGCTTCGCGGAAAATTATCGCTCGCGGCTGACCGGAAGACGCTGGAGCGATCGAGTGAACGCCATGATCTACATCGGCTTGTTCCGGTTGGACGAATTTTGGCCCGAATTGGCGTGGGCGGCCGTCGACGAACGGAGAACGGAAGCGGAGCGGCTGCTCGCCCATCGGACGCTTGCGGCGCTGCAGCGCCCGGAAGCGATCGACCTGTTGGAGACGCGGGCGAAGGGGATGACCGATCACCATATCCGGCACGTATTCATGCCGCTCGATCCGAGTCTCTTGCAGCTGTGCATCGAGAAATTCGACGCCTTCGCGCCATGGGTGAGGAACAATCTGCTGGACGTGCTGCGCATACGTAATCTGCGGGACGAGCGGACGCTCCATCTGTTCGAGCGAGCGTCCGTCTCCGACGAGGCGGAACAGCGCGTGCGCGCGTTGAAAGGGATCGCCAACTTCGGATACATCGGTCCGGAGGCGGAAGCCGCCTTCATCGAACGAGCCTCGAATTGGGAGCGGATGCCCCGGTCCGAGAAGCTGATGGCCGCAAGATTGATGGGAGCCGTGCCCAATGACGTCTATCCGGCGTTGCTGGAGTCGATGTTAGGCGACGTGAATTATTCGGTGCGGCAGCAAGCGATGGCGTCGTTAATGGAATATCCCGGCCGGAAGGCGAGATTGGAGCGGCTGCTGCATACGCATCCGGACCGGTACGCGCGCGATCTGGCGCATGAAATGATGGAGAGATACGGTTATGAGCGACAGCTGGCTTGAATGGATCGCGTGGACGATAGAACGCGCTTCGGTGGTTGTGTTTTGGTACGTGTTGGCCGTGTTGGCGTTTTATTTGCTGCAGCTCGTCATCGCGATGCGCAAATTGCTTAGAGAGCATAAGGTCGTAGCTCTTCAATACGACGAGGTGCAATTTTCCGCATTCACTCCTCCCTTATCCATCTTAGTCCCCGCGTACAACGAGGAGTTGAACGTGGTGGACAGCGTACGATCCTTGCTCGGCATTAATTACAGCGTCTTCGAAATCATCGTCGTGAACGACGGCTCGAAGGACCGAACGGTCGACGTGCTGGTCGAACAATTCGATATGTTCGAGTTGAAGAACAAAGTCCAGTGGTCCGGTTTGAAAACGAAGACGAAGCCTGTACGGAGGGTGTTTTCCTCCCGGAAACATCCGAACCTCGTATTGATCGATAAGGAAAACGGGGGCAAAGCCGACGCGCTGAACGCCGGCATCAACTTCTCGCAGTATCCGTATTTCGTCTCGCTCGACGGCGACACGGTGCTGGATCCCAACGCGTTCGTCCGCGTCATGAAACCGATCCTGGAGGCGAGGCCGGGCGAAGAAATTATCGCGAGCGGAGGCAGCATCGGCATCGTGAACGGCAGCGAGGTGGTCGGCGGTCACCTAGGGGAATCGGATATTCGGTTATCGCGAAATCCGTTGGTCGTCATGCAGGTCATCGAATATTTGCGGGCGTTCCTTATGGGGCGCATCGGGCTCAGCGAAATGAAACTGCTGCTTATTATTTCGGGTGCTTTCGGGGTATTCCGCAAGGATTGGGTCATCGAGGCAGGAGGCTACGAGACGGGGACGATCGGCGAAGATATGGAGCTCGTCGTTCGGCTGCATCGGCTGATCCGGGAGAAGAAGAGCAAGGCTAGAATCGCCTACATCCCCGATCCCGTCTGTTGGACGGAGGCGCCCGAGACGCTGCAAGTGTTGAAGCGGCAGCGGACGCGGTGGCATCGCGGCCTATTCGAGAGCTTGTGGCGGCATCGGGGCATGCTGTTCAATCCGAAATACGGACGGATCGGGATGGCGGCGATGCCGTACTTCCTCATCGTCGAGCTGCTCGGTCCGCTATTGGAGATCGCGGGGTATGCGACGGTACTGCTCGGCTATTTTCTCGATGTGCTGAATGTGTCGTTCGTGATGGCGTATGCGCTGCTCATGGTGTTGTACGGTTCGCTGCTGTCGGCCGGAACGGTGCTGCTCGAGGAATGGAGCTTGCGGAAGTACAATCGGGTATCCGACGTTACGAAGCTGTTTCTGTATGCGTTGACGGAAAGCTTCTGGTACCGTCCGACGATGCTGTGGTACCGGCTGATCGGTCTGTTCGAAGCGCTCCGGGGCAAGAAGCACGGCTGGGGAGATATGGCCCGCCGCGGCATCTCGGTACATCGCAAATGAGAGGATTACGAACGATGCGTTCGATTCGGAACGCGCCCGGCTTCGTCTGGGCGCTGTTCGCTCTAGCGTTGTGCGCCTTGGCGCCATGGTTATGGTGGTTAGCGAAGCCGGCGATTCCGCTGCGCGCGGTCGTCGTCGAATAGACGGTTCCGTACCCCGACTGACGTAAAATCGTTTTACTGGAGAGTTTATGTATCGATGATGAAGGCGGTGCTGCGCGAGGCGGCGGCCGGAAGGAGCGAACGGGATGAGTAATATTACGGCGGAAGCGGAAATTTGGGCGAAGGAGAAGCTCGGCGGGGACAGCAGCGGACATGACTGGTGGCATATCGAGCGGGTGCGTCGTTTGGCGCTGCGCCTCGCCGCGGCGACGGGGGCGAACGCCTTCGTCTGCGAGATGGCGGCGCTGCTGCACGATCTGGCGGACGAGAAGCTGTTCGGCGACGAGGAAAGCTGCCTGCGAGACATTCGAAGCTGGCTGGCGGAGCGGAACGTCGCGGAATCGGATGCGGAGCATATCGTCGACATTATCGCGAATTTGGGCTTTAAGGGCGGCGGACGATCCGGCTTGACGACGCTCGAGGGGCGGGTCGTGCAGGACGCCGACAGGCTGGATGCGCTGGGCGCCGTCGGCATCGCCCGTACGTTCGCCTATTCCGGCTGGAAGGGGCAGCCGATGCACGATCCTTCGCTGCCGATACGAACGTCGATGACGGCGGAGGAATATCGGACGGGGAAGAGCAGCGCGTACAATCATTTTCACGAGAAGCTGTTGAAGCTGAAGGAGCTCTTGAACACGGACGAAGCCCGGCGGATCGCCGAGGATCGGCACCGGTACATGGAGTCGTTCCTTCGCCGCTTCGAAGCCGAATGGAACGGAACGGATGCGTGGTAAACTATAGACCTCTTCGCCGAAGGACGGCGGGAGGTCTTTCGTTTTTACCGGGGGAGGTTGTCAAGTGGAAATCGCTTCGGCAAGATGGTATGTTATGGGGGAGTATGGATTTCGGAAGGGGACCCTGACATAGATGAAAGCGAGTACGATGACGACGAGTACGGAGTTGGAGGATCGCGCGATTCTCGTTAGCCTCGTGACGGGCGACGAAACCGACGATCTCGTCCGCTATTCGATGGAAGAGCTCGTTCGGCTGGCGGAGACGGCCGGGGTCGAAGTGCTCGACACGGCGGTGCAGAAGCGCGAGAAGGCGGACAGCAAGTGGTTTATCGGGAAGGGGAAGGTCGAGGAGGTGCGCGACCGGCTCCGGGAATTGAACGGAACGACGGTCATCTTCAATCAAGAGCTCTCCGGCGGCCAAGTTCGAAATTTGGAGGAGTACTTAGACGCGAAGATCGTCGATCGGACGCAGCTTATCCTCGATATTTTCGCGCAGCGGGCGAAGACGAGAGAGGGCATTCTCCAGGTCGAGCTGGCGCAGCTCAGTTATTTGCTGCCCCGGTTGTCCGGACACGGGAAGAATTTGTCCCGGCTCGGGGGCGGCATCGGAACGAGAGGTCCCGGCGAGACGAAGCTGGAGACCGATCGCCGTCATATCCGTAACCGCATCACGGATTTGCGCAGGCAGCTCGACGAGGTGACGCGGCACCGGAAGCTGCATCGCGAGCGTCGGAAGAAGAGCGGCGTATACCAAGTGGCGTTAGTGGGGTATACGAATGCAGGGAAGTCGACGCTGCTCAATCGGATGACGAAATCGGACGTCTATGCGGAAAACAAGCTGTTCGCGACGCTCGATCCGACGTCCCGCAGCATGCCGCTGCCGTCCGTCGGCGAAGTCGTGTTGACGGATACGGTCGGCTTCATTCAGCAGCTGCCGCATGATCTCGTGGCCGCGTTTCGCGCGACGCTGGAAGAGGTGCTGGAGGCGGACTTGATCCTGCATGTCGTCGACGCTTCGTCTTCGATGCGCGAGGAGCATATCCGAGTCGTCGACGGCGTCTTGGAAGAGCTGGGCGCGCAAGGCAAAGAGACGGTCATGATTTACAACAAGATCGACTTGTGTACGCCGGGCGAACGGGAGATGATTCCGACGGGCGAGAATACGCTCGCGATCTCGGCGATGAACGACGATCACCTCGAGGCGTTGAAGGACGTTCTTGAGCGCCGCTTGATGGGGGAGGTCGTTACGATGCGATTCCCAATCGAGCGCGGGGACTTGATCGCGCTGGCCTACCGCGTCAGCGACGTTATGGAGTCGGAGACGGAGGAAGAAGCGGTCGTATTGACGGCCAAGCTGCAATCGAAGGCCTTTGCATTATCCGCGTCACGTTTGGAACCTTATATCGTAAAATAAGTCCTTTTACGGAATGTTGATGGGAGATTATCATACATGATGGAGTTACATCCAAGGCTTCAGGACGCCGTCGCAACGGCGGAACGGGTGGCGGAGCCGAGGTTACGGGACATCGATCGATTGATCGATGCGAATCAATGGAAGACGATTCAAGCGTTTCAGAAGTATAAGGTAAGCGATTTTCACTTCAGCGGTTCGACCGGCTACGGTTATAACGACCGCGGGCGGGAGACGTTGGACGAGGTGTACGCGGAGGTGTTCGGTGCGGAGGCCGGGTTGGTCCGGCCTCACTTCGCTTCGGGGACGCATACGATCGCTACCGCGTTGTTCGGCGTTCTCCGGCCCGGGGACGAGTTGCTGTTCATTACCGGATCGCCGTACGACACGCTGCATAAGGTCATCGGCGCGGAAGGAGACGGGACGGGCAGTCTCCGCGATTGGGGCGTTCGCTGCACGATCGTGCCGCTCGGGTCGGACGGTCGCGTCGATTGGGATGCGGTGGAGGAGGCATGGTCCCCTTCGGTGAAGGTCGTCGCGATGCAGCGGTCCCGCGGGTATGAGTGGCGCTCTTCGTTCACGGTGGAAGAGCTCGGCGAGATGACGCGCCGCGTCAAAGCGCTGAACCCGAACGTGATCGCTTTCCTCGACAATTGTTACGGAGAGTTCACGGAAACGCGGGAGCCGACCGAGGTCGGGGTCGATCTGATGGCAGGTTCCTTGATCAAGAACCCGGGGGGCGGACTCGCGCCGACGGGCGGATATATCGTAGGACGGAAGCGTCTTGTCGAATTGGCGGCCTATCGGTTGACGGCGCCGGGCATCGGCGCCGAAGTCGGCTCGATGCTGGGAACGACGCGGGCGATCTACCAAGGGCTGTTTCTCGCGCCGCACGCGGTCGGACAGGCGCTTAAGGGCGCCGTGTTCGCGGCGGCGCTGTTCGACGCGCTTGGCTTCGTCTCGAACCCGAAGTGGGACGATCCTCGCTCGGACATCATCCAAGCGGTACGATTCGACAAGGCGTCGCAGCTGATCGCCTTCGTGCAGAGCGTGCAGCGAGCCTCCGCGGTTGACGCTCACGTCGTGCCGGAGCCGTGGGATATGCCGGGCTACGAGCATCCGGTCATTATGGCGGCGGGTACGTTCATCCAAGGCGGAAGCCTGGAATTAAGCGCGGATGCGCCGATCCGAGAACCTTACACGGCCTATATGCAAGGCGGGTTGACCTTCTCTCATGTGAAAATAGGTGTCGTTTCCGCTGTACAACGGATGATGGAAGAAAGAATCTTGTAAATTTTTATAACATATAACCTAACATCAATTGACAAGTATCCGTCATTTCGTTTAAAATGTACAGTAGCACTTATAAACACTGGAAGGTTGATGTATAATGGGTGATGAAATTCGCCGAAATATGGCATTGTTTCCCATCGGAATCGTTATGAAGCTGACCGATTTGACGGCGAGACAAATCCGTTATTACGAACAGCATGAACTCATTATGCCGGCAAGAACTTCAGGGAACCAACGCCTATTCTCATTTAACGACGTGGAACGCCTGCTGGAGATTAAGTCCCTCATCGAGAAGGGCGTCAATATCGCGGGAATCAAGCAGGTGCTGTCCCCGGTCAACAAGGAGTCGGACGACGCGACGGTGCTTAACGAGCATACGGAGGTCAAGCGGCGCGAGCTGACCGACAAGCAGCTTCATAAGATGCTCAAGCAGCAGTTGCTCGGCGGAAACCGAAGAGGACAGGTGTCGCTCATTCAAGGCGAGCTGTCGAGGTTCTTCAATCCATAGAGGGAAGAAGACGTCGAAAGACGTTTTTCTTTTGACGATGCAAATCAGTCGCCGAACTATATTTGATGGGAGAGATCGCTTTGGGTTACACGAAAGACGATATTATGCGGATCGCGAAAGAAGAGAACGTGCGGTTCATCCGTTTGCAATTTACGGACTTGATGGGCATTATCAAGAACGTGGAAATTCCGGTCAGCCAGCTGGAGAAGGCGCTCGATAACAAGATGATGTTCGACGGTTCGTCCATCGAGGGTTACGTGCGGATCGAGGAATCCGATATGTACTTGTACCCGGACTTGGATACGTGGGTCATCTTCCCGTGGGTGACGGAAGACCGCGTCGCTCGTTTGATTTGCGATATTTACATGCCGGACGGCACGCCGTTCGCGGGCGACCCGCGAGGAATTCTGAAGCGTGCGCTTCGCGATGCGCAGGAGCTTGGTTTTACGGCGATGAACGTCGGTCCGGAACCGGAGTTCTTCTTGTTCAAGACGGACGAGAAGGGTAATCCGACGCTCGAGACGAACGACCAAGGCGGATACTTCGACCTCGCGCCTACGGACCTCGGCGAGAACTGCCGCCGCGAAATCGTGCTCGTGCTCGAAAAGATGGGCTTCGAAATCGAAGCGTCTCACCATGAGGTCGCTCCGGGTCAACACGAAATCGACTTCAAATATTCCGACGCGATTCATGCGGCCGACCAAATTCAGACGTTCAAGCTCGTCGTCAAGACGATCGCGCGCAAGTATAACTTGCACGCCTCGTTCATGCCGAAGCCGCTGTTCGGGATGAACGGCTCGGGCATGCACTGCCATCAGTCGTTGTTCCAAGGCGACACGAACGCGTTCTACGACGAGAGCGACCGCCTGGGCCTCAGCGCTACGGCTCGCCACTACATGGCCGGCGTACTGCGCCACGCTCGAGGCTTCGCGGCGATCACGAATCCGACGGTCAACTCGTATAAGCGTCTCGTTCCGGGATACGAAGCGCCGGTGTATGTGGCTTGGTCGGCGAGCAACCGCTCCCCGATGATCCGCATCCCGGCATCGCGCGGACTCAGCACGCGGGTCGAGGTGCGCAACCCGGATCCGGCGGCGAACCCGTATTTGGCGATGGCGGTCATGCTGGCGGCCGGTCTCGACGGCATTCGCAACAAGCTGTCGCTGCCTGCGCCGGTCGATCGGAACATCTACGTCATGAGCGAAGACGAACGGGAATCCGCGGGCATTCCGAGCCTGCCGGAAAACCTTAAGGAAGCGCTCGACGAGCTGCTTGGCAACGAAGTCGTGTGCGACGCGCTCGGCGATCACGCGCTCGCGCACTTCGTCGAGTTGAAGGAAATCGAGTGGGATATGTACCGGACCCAGGTGCATCAGTGGGAACGGGACCAGTACTTGGCGTTGTATTAAGTTGGATCGAGACCGACCGCGAGCGATCGCGGTCGGTTTTTTTGCGCAGCGGCTGCGTTCCGGTGCTGCCTCCCTCGTATACCGTCGCCAGACGTCGAAACGATCATCAAACAGCCCTGCACGGTGCACGCCGATGAGTGGGGGAAGTCCTATTACGCTTGATCCGAACTTGGAAGAACGAAAGAACCCGGCGCATGCTGCGCCGGGTTCTTGGTCTTAGTGAAGCTCGCGGAAGATGCCGATGACCTTGCCGAGAACGGTCACGTGATTGTAGCGAAGCGGCTCCATCGTCGGATTCTCCGGTTGAAGACGAATGTGGTCGCGCTCCTTGTAGAACGTCTTAACGGTAGCTTCGTCGTCTTCGGTCATCGCCACGACGATGTCGCCGTTGGATGCCGTCTGCTGTTGACGCACGATCACGTAATCGCCGTCGAAGATGCCGACGTCGATCATGCTTTCGCCGACGACGGAGAGCATGAACACTTCATCGTCGCGAACCATATGCGACGGAAGAGGGAAATATTCTTCGACGTTCTCGACGGCGGTAATCGGTTGGCCTGCGGTCACCTTGCCGACGAGCGGCACGCGGGATACCGCGAGGCGAACCATCTGACGTTCGTCTTCGTCGCCAAGCAGCTCGATGGCGCGAGGTTTCGTCGGGTCTCTGCGAATGAAGCCCTTCTTCTCGAGCCGGTCGAGATGGCCGTGAACGGTAGAACTGGACGCGAGGCCGACGGCTTCGCCGATCTCCCGTACGGAAGGCGGATAACCCTTCTCGCGAACTTCGCTTCTAATGAATTCGAGAATTGCTTGTTGCCGGTTCGACAGCTTCGTCAAGTTCGATCACTCCAAGGAATGGTAATTAATTACGAGAAGTATAACACAGAACCGGAGTTCGTACAAACATAAGTTCGAATCGACTTGAAAGGAAGTAGGACTTCGGAATGTCATTCGTACGGCAGGGGGGAGCGGAAGGAGATGGAAGACGCGATCGGCCGCAGCGATGGAGCGCCGCGTTCCCGATATAACGAAGCGCTTCATTAAAAGGCAACGGTTCGGACGGTGGATAAGCAAGGCGATACGAAGAATAGGAGAACAAAAGTTCTCAATTCCCGTTGACACAAACGGGTGTTCGTGTTATTTTGATATCAGAACAAATGTTTCGGAACAAACGTTTGGAGGACGATATCGATGAGAACGAACACATACAGACAGCGGAACGGCAAGCAACAAGCGAGAAAGAAGTTCTTCGTACGGATGATGATGTTTCTCGCGCTGATCGGATTCAGCGCTACGTCGGGCGTCATGCTTCACGCCAGCGCCAACCAAGAAGACAACTCTACCGCGGTGACGACGACCGCCGAATCGGCCGCCCAGGCGAGCGTTCTCGATACCGGTTCGATTCTATGCGTAGAACCGGGGGACACATTATGGAAGATCGCGAAGGCGTACGGTCCCGACGATGTCTCCGTGAAGTCGTACGTGCAGAGCATTATCGAAGCGAACGATCTGGATTCCGCCAGCCTTCAAGTGGGACAAGTGTTGCGACTCCCTTAATACGTAAAACAGATCGCCGCCTGCCGGATATTCGGCTGGCGGCGTTGTTCGTTTTCCGCCTTGACTTGCCTCTTCCTCCTATGTTTAAGTAATTGAAGAAAGGAGTAGGTCATCATGATATCCGGACGCGTGCAACGCATCAACGAGCTGGCGAGAAAGCAGAAATCCGTCGGACTGACGGCGGAGGAGAAACTGGAACAAGCCGAGTTGCGCAAACAATATATCGACAACTTGAAGGCCTCGCTCCGGCAGCAGCTGGATTCGATCGAATTCGTAGACGACGAAGAGAAGAAGGACTGAGACGTATGTCCCGAAAATGGGAACGCATGGTGGAGAAAAACTCCAAACGGATGAATCAAGACCGATTGAAAAAAGGGCAGACGCCGATCGGCGCGAAAGACGGCCCGGAGAAAATCAAGGGGAGAAGCTGGGTGTTCCCGTTAGTGCTGGCTTCCGCCGGCATTCTCTTCGCGTTCACGATGCCGCAGGCGAACGCCGGAGACACGTTATATCAGATCACGGTCGCGCTGTATTTGCTGCTTGCGCTGTTTCACTTCTTCGTACGGAGGCCGTTCCTTAAGGTCGGGAAGAACGAGCTCGGCTGGAGAACGTATGCCGGGGACCGGTCCGTCGCGGCGCAGGACATCGCTACGATTCACATCGGCGACAATCGTTCGACCGTGATGCTGAAGGACGGGAAGACGAAGCGTTCGTTCTCCAAAGCTTATCATCTGTATCCGATGAATCGGATTAACGAGGCGCTGACGCAATTCGCGGCGGCTCACCATATTCCGCTGAACGGAGCGGAGAAGGAGACCGTAGGGGCATGAAGAAGAAAGCCGTGCTTTTCGATTTGGACGATACGTTGTTGTGGGACGAGCGATCGGTGCAGGAGGCGTTCGACGCGACGTGCCGGGAAGCGGCCGAAGCGGTCGGCGTAGACCCGAAGGCGCTCGAGTTGTCCGTGCGGAAGGAAGCCCGCGCGCTGTACGAAAGCTACGAGACGTTCCCGTTCACGCAGATGATCGGCATTAACCCGTTCGAAGGGCTGTGGGGCAACTTCCGCGAAGGCGCAGCCCCGGAGTTCCGGATGATGGAACGGCTCATGCCGCAATATCGCGCCGACGCGTGGACGCGCGGATTGCTCGCGTTGGGCGTCGACGATCCGGAGCTCGGCGCCCGGTTGGGCGAACGGTTCCCGGCGATTCGCCGCAGTCTCGCGTACCTCTATGAAGAGACGTACGAAGTGTTGGACGAACTCCGAGGCAACGCCAAGCTGCTTCTGCTGACGAACGGCTCGCCGGACCTGCAGAAGGAGAAGCTCGCCGGCGTACCCGAGCTGTCCCCCTACTTCGATCATATCGTCATCTCCGGCGATTTCGGCCGAGGGAAGCCGGATCCGGGCATCTTCCGCCATGCGCTGTCGCTGCTCGAGGTCGAGCCGGAGGAAGCGATCATGATCGGCGACAAGCTGACGACGGATATTCTCGGTTCGAGCCGCGTCGGGATGGACAATATTTGGATCAACCATCATGGCGCTTCGATCGGCGAACACACGGCGCCGAAGCACACGGTCACGAGATTGCGAGAAATTCTTGCCATTATTCTATAACGTTCTTATTGGTGCCGCGGAGCGCAGATCCGCGGCCTTTCTTATGAACCGAACGTCTCCGCTCGGCATACGCTGTAAGATACACTGGGCGCAAGCGGAGGAGGTTCGCTCGACATGAACGACGTATGGAAAGACCGGAGGTTCCGGAACGGGTGGAAGTCGTTCGAAGGCATGATCCGGCGCAAGATACAGTCGGTGCGGAATTCGCCGTCGGCGAGGAACGAATACGAGTGGGACCGGCTCATGGGGGAGGCGCTGGCGTACCTGGAACGGCACCGCGCCTCGGGATATACGTGGGAGTGCTTCGAGACGTTCAAGTCGGTTATCGTCCGGGTGACGATGCCGTCGGACGGCGCAGACAAGCTGCCCCGGCTTCGCTTGGACGATCGTACGCTGACGTTGACAGGCATA
This sequence comes from Paenibacillus antri, assembly GCF_005765165.1. NCBI lineage: Bacteria > Bacillati > Bacillota > Bacilli > Caryophanales > Paenibacillaceae > Paenibacillus > Paenibacillus antri. Next base: position 14,572 of record NZ_VCIW01000016.1, read on the forward strand.
CCGGGGAAGCTGGACGAGACGATCGAGCTGCCGGCCGCGGTCGTGCCGAGGAAGCCGCGAGCAGAATACGCGGACGGCGTCGTGGAAATTCGGCTCCGGAAGCAGTCGGCGGTGAAGCCGACGCGCCGCGTGCGCTGCAGCGCGAAAAAATCCCCTTCCGGCCGGTAAGCGGAAGGGGATTGTTCATTTCAAATAACGATCTTATGCTTTCTGGAACGCCGGGTCCGCGAACGGATGAGCGATCCAACCTTCCGTCTCGATGAACAAGCGAACCGCGACGATCTGGCGATTGTCCATCAACGTGAAGAAGTGCGGTTTGTGCTCCGGCACCGAGATGACGTCGCCGGCTTCGAGTTCGACGTCGAAGTAGCCGACGTCGTCCGTGCCCTTGATAATGAAGATGCCTTTGCCCGCCGTAATCGCGCGCACTTCGTCTTCCGTATGCGTGTGGACGTTCTCGAATTTCTTGAGCAGCTCCTCCAGGTTCGGCGTCGCGTCGGACAAGGCGACGATGTCCCACGTGCGGTAGCCGCGGCGGGCCGCGAGATCTCGGATTTCCTCGTCGAACGTCGACAAGATTTCCGCTTTCTCCTCGTCGCTCAGCACGAATTTATCTTGAAGATGCGCCGGCAGCTTAGCGGGGTTCCAATGCTCGTACAATACTTCTTGACTGCTCAGGAACGCGCGGACGTTCTCTTCGCCCGAGATGCGTTCTTCCGTGTTTCGAATGCGAATTTCCGCCATCCGAATCCCTCTTTCCTTATTGGAGTTGTTATTTATAATGATTCTAAAGAGTGAAGCAATGAATCGTATTATAGAATATTTTAACCTCTCTGTCATCGGTTTTGTCAAATAACTTTTCCAAATCCGAGTAATTTGCTACACTATGTTAAATCGGCAAGGGGAGTGGGGTCTGGTTGTGACGAAGACATTATTAGAACAACAATTGGAAAAGAAGATCTTAATCATAGACGGCGCTATGGGAACGATGATTCAACAAGCGGACGTTACGGCGGCCGACTTCGGCGGCGACGAGTTCGACGGGTGCAACGAGCTGCTCTGCGTCACGCGACCGGACCTCATCCGCGGCATTCATGAAGCGTACTTCGCCGCAGGGGCGGATCTGGTAGAGACGAACAGCTTCGGTTCGACGAGCGTCGTCTTGGCGGAATACGACATTCCGCACCGAGCGAGAGAGCTGAACTTGGCCGCGGCGCGCCTCGCAAGAGAAGCGGCGGACAAGTTTTCTACGCCGGATTGGCCGCGTTTCGTCGCGGGCGCGATGGGACCGACGACGAAGACGCTGTCGGTGACGGGCGGCGTGACGTTCGAAGGACTCGTGGAGTCGTATTTCGAACAGGCGCTGGCGCTTCTCGAAGGCGGGGTCGACGCGCTCCTGCTCGAGACGAGCCAAGATACGCTCAACGTGAAGGCGGGCAGCATCGGCATCCGCAAGGCGTTCGATCAAGCGGGCAAGACGGTGCCGATCATGATCTCCGGCACGATCGAGCCGATGGGCACGACGCTGGCGGGGCAGAACATCGAATCGTTCCTCGTTTCGCTCGAGCATCTGAAGCCGGTCTCGATCGGTCTGAACTGCGCGACGGGACCGGAATTTATGAAGGATCATATCCGGACGCTGTCGGCGCTGACGGATGCGGCGGTGTCTTGTTATCCGAACGCGGGTCTTCCGGACGAGAACGGCAACTATCACGAGTCGCCGGAATCGCTCGCGAAGAAGCTGGCCGGCTTCGCGGAGCAGGGCTGGCTGAACATCGCCGGCGGCTGCTGCGGTACGACGCCGGACCATATCCGCGCGCTGGCGGACGAGCTGTCGAGCTACCGCCCGCGGCCGCGCGACGGCGAGCATCCGCCGGCCGTGTCCGGCATCGAGACGGTGTATCTCGAAGCGGACAATAAGCCGCTGATGGTCGGCGAACGGACGAACGTGATCGGTTCGCGGAAGTTCAAACGTTTGATTTTCGAAGGGAAATTCGAAGAGGCGTCGGAAATCGCGAGAGCGCAGGTGAAGAGCGGAGCGCATATCGTCGACGTGAACCTCGAGGACACGGAGCTCGACGAGAAGAAGTCGATGGCCGAGTTTCTGCAGCTCGTGACGAAGAAGGTCAAGGTACCGCTCATGCTCGACTCGACGAACCACGAAGTGCTCGAGGTCGGCTTGAAGTATTCCCAGGGCAAGGCGATCATTAACTCCATTAATATGGAAGACGGCTTGGAGCGGTTCGATCGCGTCGTGCCGCTCATTCATAAATACGGCGCCGCCGTCGTCGTCGGTCTCATCGACGAGAAGGGCATGGCGGTATGGCCGGAAGACAAGCTGCGCGTCGCGAAGCGCTCGTTCGATATTTTGACGAGCCGGTACGGGGTCAATCCGCGGGATATCATTTTCGATCCGAACGTGTTCCCCGTCGGCTCGGGCGATCCGCAATACGTCGGTTCGGCGGCGGCCACGATCGAAGGCATTCGTCTGATCAGCGAGCAGTTCCCGGAAAGTTCAACGATTCTCGGCATCAGCAACGTCTCCTTCGGCCTGCCGCCGGCGGGGCGCGAGGTGCTGAACTCCGTGTTCCTGTACCACAACACGAAGGCGGGGCTCGGGTATGCGATCGTCAATACGGAGAAGCTTGAGCGATACGCCTCGATTCCGGAAGAGGAGCGCAGGCTCGCGGAGGATCTGATTTTCCATACGAGCGACGAGACGCTCGCCGCGTTCGTCGCGTACTTCCGGGAGAAGAAGGTCGAGAAGAAGGAGAAGACGAGCAGCTTGACGCTCGAGGAGCGGCTGTCTTCGTATATCGTGGAAGGCACGAAGGAAGGGCTCGTCCCGGATCTCGACGAGGCGCTGACGAAATACGCGCCGCTCGACATTATCAACGGGCCGCTGATGGCGGGGATGGACGAAGTCGGCCGGCTATTCAACAACAACGAGCTGATCGTCGCGGAAGTGCTGCAGAGCGCCGAAGCGATGAAGGCCGCCGTCTCCCATCTCGAGCCGTACATGGAGAAGTCCGAGTCGAGCGTGAAGGGCAAGATCATGCTCGCGACGGTGAAGGGCGACGTGCACGATATCGGAAAAAATCTCGTCGAGATCATCTTGACGAACAACGGATACAAGATCATTAACCTCGGCATCAAGGTGCCGCCGGATCAGTTGATCGAAGCGTACCGGAAGGAAAAGCCGGACGCGATCGGGTTGTCCGGCTTGCTCGTCAAGTCGGCGCAGCAGATGGTTACGACCGCGCAGGACTTGAAATCGGCGGGCGTCGAGGTGCCGATTCTCGTCGGCGGCGCCGCGCTGTCGCGGAAGTTCACGAAGACGCGGATCGCGCCCGAGTACGACGGCCTGGTGCTCTACGCGAAGGACGCGATGGACGGTCTCGACCTCGCGAATCGGATCATGAACGCCGAGGAGCGGGAGCGACTCGTGCAGGAGTTGCGGGAGGCGAAGGAGTCGGACGTGAAGGAGTCGGGACGGAAGGAGAAGTCGGCCGTCGCCGACGAAGGTCCGAAGGTGTCGAACGTCTCCCGCGACGTCCCGGTCCAGGTGCCGAAGGATACCGACCGGCACGTGCTTCGCGACTATCCGGTTTCGCATCTGCTGCCGTACGTCAACATGCAGATGCTGCTCGGCCACCATCTCGGGCTGAAGGGCAAAGTCGCGACGCTGCTCGAGGCGCGCGATCCGAAAGCGACGCAGTTGAAGAGCGTCGTGGACGAGCTGTTCGAAGACGGAATCAAGAACGGCACGCTGAAGGCGAACGCGGTGTACCGGTTCTTCCCGGCGCAATCGCGAGGGAACGACGTCATCGTCTACGATCCGGACGACACGTCCCGCGTGCTGCAGACGTTCACGTTCCCGCGCCAAGACGTCGAGCCGTATCTATGCCTTGCGGACTACCTGAAGCCGACGGAGAGCGGCGAGATGGACTATGTCGGCTTCCTCGTCGTGACGGCGGGCGCCGGCATCCGCGCCAGAGCCGAGGCGTATAAGGAGCGCGGCGAATACTTGCTCTCGCACGCCGTGCAGGCGGTCGCGCTCGAGACGGCCGAGGCGTTCGCGGAACGCGTGCACCAGATGATGCGCGACGTATGGGGAATTCCGGATCCGGCGAACCTAACGATACAAGGGCTGTTCGGCGCGAAGTACCGCGGGCAGCGGTTCTCCTTCGGGTATCCGGCCTGTCCGAACCTGGAGGATCAAGCGCCGTTGTTCGAGCTGCTGCAGCCGAGCGATATCGGCGTCGAGCTGACGGACAGCTTCATGATGGAGCCGGAGGCGTCCGTGTCGGCGATCGTCTTCGCGCATCCGGAAGCCCGATACTTTAACGTAGATAAGGCGGAGTAACGTGGAATTGTATTTTCTTGGCACGGGGGCGGGCATGCCGACGCGGGGGCGCAACGTCACGTCGGTCGCCCTGAATCTGATGCCGGAACGCGGCACGGTATGGCTGTTCGACGCGGGGGAGGGCACGCAGCACCAAATGCTGCGCTCCCCGATCAAGCCGGGAAAGCTGGAATTTATTTTTATTACGCATCTGCATGGCGATCATCTGTACGGTTTGCCTGGGCTGATGACGAGCCGATCGTACCAAGGCGGGGACGAGCCGCTCACGTTGTTCGGGCCTCCGGGCTTGCGGCGGTTCGTCGAGACGGCGTTCGAGGTGAGCGGCGCGCATCTCGATTACGAGGTTCGGGTCCGAGAGTTCGAGGAGGGCGTCGTGTTCGAGGACGAGCAGTTCCGCGTAACGGCGGCGAAGCTCGAGCATCGGATCGATTCGTACGGCTTCCGAATCGTGGAGCGGGACACGCCGGGGGCGCTCGACAGCGCGAGGCTGACGGCGGAGGGCTTCCGTCCCGGCCCGCAGTATGCGCGGCTGAAGCGCGGCGAGACGGTGACGATGCCCGACGGGCGTACGATCGACGGCAGGGCGTATCTCGGGCCGGAGCTGAAGGGACGCACGGTCGCCGTCTTCGGCGACACGCGGCCTTGCGGAAGCGAGCTCGAGCTCGCGCGCGGGGCGGACGTGCTCGTACACGAGGCGACGTATATGCACGAGAAGGCGGACAACGCGCACAAGTATTACCACACGACCGCGACGCAAGCCGCGGTCTTGGCCGCCGAGGCCGGCGTCGGGGCGCTCATCCTGACGCACTTGTCGTCGCGCTACCAAGACGAAGCGGTGCACCGGCTGCTCGAGGAGGCGCGGGCGATCTTTCCGCGCTCCCACGTGGCGGAAGACTTCTGGTCGTATGTTATTCCGAGACGGGCGGAATAACAAGGAAAAGGCGAACTTCTCGGCGGGAAGGTTTCTTCCCGCGAGCGTTCGCCTTTTCCTATGTTCGAGCTTGGGGCGGTCTTATTCCGCTCGAACCGCCGTGCCGCTCACCGTCACCATCAGCATGCCTTCCCGCACGACCTCGTAATCGATGTCGATGCCGACGACCGCGTTGGCGCCGACGCTTCGCGCGTATTGCTGCATCTCTTGGATCGCGATTTCCCGCGCCTCCTTGAGCTTCTGCTCGTAAGCGCCGGAACGGCCGCCGACGATGTCGGTGATGGACGCGAACAAGTCGCGCACGATGTTCGCGCCCATAATCGCTTCGCCGTTCACGATGCCGAGGTAATCGGTAATGCGCTTGCCTTCGATCGTATTCGTCGTCGTAATGATCATAGAATGGATCCTCCTTCAGGTTGAACCGCTTGATGGATAATACGGTTCCCCGTCGAACGGCGTTTCATTTCTTTACCAGAAAAAAGATCAACCCCGTGAAACAATTCAACCGTGGATTTCCGCCCGAGAAACCCGTATACTGACAATACACAACGAGACGATTCCCAAGGTGACTCCACGCGAGTTGCCTTGTTTGTTTTCAAGGAGGTGTCGGATGGAAGTCAAGGAGCTTGCGTTCGCCGCCGCTGCTGCGGCGGCGGGCGTTCCGCTCGGCGCGTTGGCGGACGCGTGGGCGCGTCGGGCGCTTTCGCGCCGCCGGGCGCCTGGCGAAGGACGGTCGACGCGCGGGCTTGCGGCGGCTGCGGCATCGGCATCGTGCGCGTGGATCGGCTTGCGTTACGGCCCTGCGGACGCGGAGTGGCTGCCCGCCGCGCTGCTCGCCGTCGTAATGGTCGCGATCACGATCACGGACATGCGCGCGATGCTCATTCCGAACGCGATCGTCTTCCCCGCCGTCGGACTCGCGGCGCTGCTTCGGCTTCTCTGGCATCCGCTCCCCTTGTGGGAATACGCGGCCGGGGCAGCGGTCGGCTTCGGGCTGCTGTTCGCCGTATCCTTCCTTAGCAAGGGCGGGATCGGAGGCGGCGACGTGAAGCTGTACGTCTTCGTCGGGCTCGTCTGCGGACTGCAGGCGACGCTGCTGTCGCTGCTCCTCGCCAGCTTCGCGGGGACGGCCTACGGAATCGTCAGACGGCTGAGCGGGAAGCGCGGCGGTACGGTTCCGTTCGGCCCGTTCATCGCGGTCGGAGCGTTCCTGTCGATGATGTACGCCGAGCGGTGGCTGGAACGTTACGCAACCTGGTTGTCCCAGGCTTAATTCGAATGATTTCATCCCGCGAAACATGAACGGCATGAATTCGGAAACGGATGATTCACGGCCTTAATCGAATCTGGTGCGCCATCGAAGGAGGCGAATCGAATGAGCGGATGGATGGAGAGGTATACGTCGAAGTCGGGAAAGAAGCTCCGCCGCATTCATGCATGGAACGGGTGGGTCGTCGCGGCGTTGGCCGTATCCGGTATCGTGCTGTTCTTGCCGGCGCTGCGCGGAGCGACGGCGCCGATCCGCGTCGCGCTGAAGCAAGGGCATATCTGGGCGGGCGTCGCTTCGATCGTCCTGCTCCTGCTGTATTTGCCGTTCCTCGGGAAGCACGTCAAGCAGCTTCGCGCGAAGCCGGCGCAAGCGGGCAACTTGACGATCGTCTTATTGCTGCTTGTCGGGTGGAGCGTCTCGGGCGTCGTCCTATGGCTGGAGCGGTCGGTGCCGCCCGCGTGGACGTCGGCGGCGCTGCTGGCGCACGACGCGCTGACGTGGGTCGGCGTTCCGTATGCGATCTTCCACTCGGCGACGCGAAGCCGTTGGGTGCGAGAGCGCCGAGCGGCCGAACGCGCGGCGGCGGGCGACGACGCGGAAGCCGAGCGCAGCTATCTCCGGTACGACGGGTCCCGCCGGCGACTCCTGAAGGCCGGCATCGTCGCGGCGTTCGCGGTCGTATTCGGCCCCGTGGCGTACCGTCTCTGGAAGCGACTGGACGCTCAAGGCGGCGTCGCCGTCGAAGAGATCGAAGCGGCGCCGCCGGCGAACGGGCAAGAGCTGCTGACGCCCGCGCCCGACTCGTCGCCGCCGATCGGCGGCGGCGCGGAAGGCAGCTTCCGGATTTACACGGTGACGTCGATTCCGAGGTTCGACTCGGCGGCCTGGTCGTTCCGCATTCACGGACTTGTAGAGGAGCCGATCTCTTGGGATTGGCCCGCGTTCGCGAAGCTGGCAAGGAAGGTACAGGTGAGCGACTTCCATTGCGTCACCGGGTGGTCGGTGTACCATGCGACGTGGGAGGGCATCCCGCTCAAGGAGCTGCTCGCCGCGGCCGGCGTCAAGCCGAACGCCCGGTACGTGAAGTTTTACTCGGGAGACGGCGTCTACACGGATGCGTTATCGCTGGAGCAAGCGGAGATGGACGACGTAATGGTCGCCGCGCTGATCGACGGCAAGCCGATTCCGGAGGACTTAGGCGGACCGGTCCGATTGATCGTCCCCCGCATGTACGCGTATAAGTCGGTGAAATGGTTGGAATCGATCGAAATCATCGATCGCGATCATATCGGGTATTGGCAGGAGCGAGGATACGAGGTGGACGCGTGGGTACCCGGCGCGAACCGGGCGTAACGGAAGAAAGAGGATCCTGTAATAGAAATATCGTCCATGGGTACACTACCCACGATGTATACCGATTTCGGGGAGGCACCCATTCCTATGCAATTGAACCGTTACGACATGGCCGTTATCGAACAGGCATTGCGAGAAGCGATCAATCAAGGCGCGGATTATCACAAAATTTCGACGTACCAGGCGGTGCTCGGGAAGCTGAACGAAGCGCACGGCGCCGCTGCCGCGAGCCGGACGACGATGGAGCGGAACGACGGATTTCGGTACGATACCGACGATTCGTCCGATTTGCGGGCGTAGCGTCGAGGAACTTTTCCCGGGAAACCGCAGGAAGCGACAAGAGAGAACGCGGAATCGACAAGTTTTCATACAATTTCGACAAATGCGACAACTCGCTTGCCGCAAGAAAGCCGGGGCTCGAGCTCCGGCTTTTTTTGGTGCGCGTTCGGGCGGGGACGTTCGACCCATCCGGAGGTGCGTCGGTACATCCGGGGGGCGAAAGGCTCGGGTAGAAGATCGATAAGTTCTTTTTCTGTTTTTCGACTTCCCAGGCGAACGTATATTCTGTAGAATAGAAGGTATGTATCGACTGGCGAGGAGAACGAACGCATGAACCGATTAACCGGCAAGGTTTCCTCCATGGAGGAGCTGCTTGAACTTATAAGGTCTAAGAAAGAAATTTTGGAAAACGTCACCGAATGGCGCACCCTTCCCCCGCGCGAGGCGAAATTCTCCGATTTCCCGACGGAGCTTCGCCCGGAAATCCGCGCCGCGCTCGAGGCGAAGGGCATCACGAAGCTGTACACGCATCAGGCGTCCGCCTTCCGCGAAATCGCTGCGGGCCGCCACGTCGTCACGGTGACGCCGACCGCGTCCGGCAAGACGATGACGTATAATTTGCCCGTCATGCAGCAGCTGCTCGAGGACGACAGCTCAAGGGCGCTATATCTGTTCCCGACGAAGGCGCTCGCGCAGGACCAGGTCGCCGAACTGCAGGAGACGGTGGAGCGGATGGGCGTCGAAATCAAGGCGCATACGTACGACGGCGATACGCCGCCGACGGTGCGGACCGCCATTCGCAACGCGGGCCATATCGTCGTGACGAACCCGGACATGCTGCACAGCGCGATCTTGCCGCATCATACGAAGTGGGTGAAGCTGTTCGAGAACGTCAAGTTCATCGTCATCGACGAAGTGCATTCGTACCGGGGCGTCTTCGGCAGCCACGTGGCGAACGTCATCCGCCGATTGAAGCGCATCTGTAAATTCTACGGTTCGAATCCGCAGTTCATCTGCGCTTCGGCGACGATCGCGAATCCGAAGGAGCACGCGGAGAAGCTGATCGGCGAATCTGTCGCCCTCGTCGACGACAACGGCGCGCCGGCGGGCGAGAAGCATTTCGTGTTTTACAATCCGCCGGTCGTCAACCGGCAGCTCGGCATCCGCAAGTCGAGCGTGCTCGAATCGCAGCGGCTCGCGGCGTTGCTGCTGAAGCAGGGCATCCAGACGATCGTGTTCGCGCGCAGCCGCGTGCGGGTCGAACTGCTGCTTACATACTTGCAGGACCTCGTGAAGAACGAGCTCGGCACGAAGTCGATCCGAGGGTATCGGGGCGGCTATCTACCGAAGCAGCGCCGCGAGATCGAGAGGGGGCTTCGCAGCGGCGACATCCGCGGCGTCGTGTCGACGAACGCGCTCGAGCTCGGCATCGACATCGGACAGCTGCAAGCGTGCGTGTTGAACGGCTTCCCCGGCACGATCGCCAGCACATGGCAGCAATCCGGCCGGGCGGGCCGGCGTCACGAGACGGCGGTGACGTTCTTAGTGGCGAGCAGCAACCCGCTCGATCAGTACGTCATTCAAAATCCGGATTTCTTCTTCGAGCGATCGCCCGAGCAGGCGCGCATTCATCCGGATAACTTGCTCATTTTGCTCGATCACGTCAAGTGCGCGGCGTATGAGCTTCCTTTTCAACAAGGGGATACGTTCGGCGAGGAGCGGCTCGAGGACCTGCTCGAGTTTCTGGTGGAGGAGCGGGTGCTGCACCGGAACGGGGGCAAGTATTACTGGATGGAGCAGCACTTCCCCGCGAACAACATCTCGCTGCGGACGGCGGCCCAGGAGAACATCATTATCGTCGACATGACGAAGCCGGAGCATAAGGTGATCGGCGAGGTCGACCGGTTCAGCGCGCAGACGCTCGTGCACGAGGAAGCGATCTACATCCACGAAGGCGTGCAGTTTCAAGTGGAGAAGCTGGACTACGAGGAGAAGAAGGCGTATGTTCGCGAGGTCGACGTCGACTATTACACGGACGCGAATCTCGCGGTCGATCTGAAAATTTTGCACGCGGACCGGGAGCGTTCCGGCGGCGCGGGGCATACGACGAATTACGGCGAAGTGACGGTAAACGCGCGGGCGACGATCTTTAAGAAGATTAAGCTGCGCACCCACGAAAATATCGGCGCCGGACCGATCCATCTGCCGGAAGAGGAGCTGCATACGAGCTCGTATTGGATTACGCTCGCGGACGAGCTCGGCGGGTTCCGGTCGGCGAACGACCTGCAATACGCGCTGCTGGGGCTCGCGAACGTGATGATCCACATCGCGCCGCTGTATTTGATGTGCGACCCGTTCGACATCCGCGTCGTGCCGCAGGTGAAGGCGGTGCAGTCGAAGCTGCCGACGATTTTCTTCTACGACCGCTATCCCGGCGGCGTGGGGTTAAGCGAGCGGCTGTACGAGTCGCATCGGGAGCTGCTTGCCGAGGCGAGACGCATAATCTCCGGCTGCTCTTGTTTGAGCGGCTGTCCGGCGTGCGTCGGGCCGATCGAGGAGGTCGGCCTGCTCGGCAAGTCGCTGGCGCTCGAGCTCGTCGACCGGTTGGCGGCGGACGTATGAGCGGGCGGCTTCGCGAGCGGCTCGGCCGGCTGACGGGGAGCGGCGATCGATCGAAGCCGGCAGCCGACGAGGTCGCGTCGGCCGTCGCGGAGGCGGCGCCGCAGGAGCCCGAAGCCGCGGACTGGGCGAAGCTCGGCTTCGCGCTGCGACTCGGCCCGGGCGGCTCTTGTTTGACCCGCGACGTGCGGTATGAGGCGTCGCATCGGCACGGACATTTCGCCGTGAGCGAGTTCGCCTCCGCCGGCGCCGCGCTGACCCGGCTCGATCCGGCTGGGCGCGTCGTCAAGCCGGAGAAGCTGCTGTTTCTCGATACGGAGACGACGGGGCTCGGGCAAGGCGCCGGCAACGTTCCGTTCCTGATCGGCATCGGATGGTGGACGTCGGACGGATTTACGGTGCGGCAATGTTTGATTCGCCATCCGGGCGAGGAGGCGGCGATGCTCGCGATGCTGTCCGAGCGGCTGCCGGAGTTCACTCACCTGGTCACTTATAACGGACGCACGTTCGACTGGCCGCTCGTGAAAAACCGATACGTGCTGCAGCGGATGGCCGTGCCGAAGGATCCGGCGCATTTCGACTTTCTGTACCCGTCTCGAAGCCTGTGGCGGACGACGATGCCGTCGGTGCGACTCGGCGCGGTCGAGGAAGCGAAGCTGGGCGTGTTCCGCGAGGACGACGTGCCGGGCTCGATGGCGCCGGCGTTGTATTTCCAATACCTCGCCGAACGCGATTGCTCCGTGCTCGAAGGCGTCGTTCGTCACAACGAGACGGATATCGTGACGTTGTTGACGCTGGCGATTCACTTCGGCACGCTGCTTCGGGACGGCGGCGTCGCGCTCGACGGGTTGTCCGCCGCGGAGCTGCTGCGGCTCGGCCTCTGGTACGAGCGGCTCGGCTTCGAATCGGAAGCGTGCGGCGCGATCGATGCGCTTGCCGGACGCCCGGCGGAGGAGGCGGCGCCGCATTGGCACGAAGCGGCGGCGTTCTATAAGCGGCGCAAGCGCTGGGACGACGCGATTCGGCTGTGGCGGGCGGTCGCGGAAGGCGGGCGTCTCTGGTCGGCGCTCGACCCGTACGTCGAGCTGGCGATCGCGTACGAGCATCGCTTGAAGGACGCCGACGCGGCGCTCTATTGGACGGACGAGGCGCTGCGGACGGCGGAGCGCCGATTGTCGCTCTCGCGCGCCGGAGACGACGGCAAGCTGCGGGAGCAGCTGGCCGAGCTGCGCAAGCGCAAGGAGCGTCTGGCCCGCAAACGCGGAGCGTTGTTTTGAAGAGGAAGCGATCATCCGGCATAGGCGGGCTGATCGCTTCTTCGCATTCGGGCGCGCTTGCAGTTCCGCCGTACATCGGCACCCTCGCAATGCGTTCCCTGCTATAGCATAAAATACCACGACGGCAGGCAATCTAAGCCAAACGGAGCAACCCGAGGGAGGAGAACCGCTTGCCCGAATTGCCGGAGATGGAGACATATAAAAACCTACTAAACGAGCGGATCGCGGGGAAAACGGTCCGCGCCGCCGAGGTGACGCGCGAGAAGACGATCAACGTACCGGTCGACGCGTTCAAGGCGCGGGCGGAGGGGCGCAGGCTCGAACGCGTCGACAGACGCGCCAAGATGCTGCTGTTCCGCCTCGACGGCGGCGACGCGCTCGCGCTGCACCTGATGCTCGGCGGCTCGATGTTTTACGGAACGCCGGAGGAGGCGCCGGACCGGACCGCGCAGGTGATCCTTACATTCGACGATGACGACCGCCGCCTGTATTTCCACGGCCTCCGACTCGGGTATTTACATATTTACGACCCGCCGGACCTCGAAGCGAAGCTACGGAAGCTCGGCCCGGATCCGCTCGACCCTCGCTTCGGACCGAACGAGCTCGCGGCGGCGCTTCGCCGCTCGCGAGGCGCGCTCAAGTTCGCGCTTACGGATCAGGCCGTCATCGCCGGCATCGGCAACTGCTACGCCGACGAGATGTGCTTCGCCGCCGGCATCCATCCGCTCAGGAAGCTGACGGACATGTCCGCCTCGCAGCTGCAGACTCTCTATCCCGCGATGCAATCGACGCTATCGGAGGCGATGCGGTACGGCGGATACATGGAGACGCCGCTCTATGCCGGCGACAAGCTTACCGGCGGCTACAACGACCGATGCAAGGTGTACGACCGCGGCGGCGAGCCGTGCTTCCGCTGCGGCACGCCGATTACGAAAACCGAAAGCAACGGGCGCAAGGTGTTTTTTTGCGAACGATGCCAGCGACTTGGAGGCGAGAGCGGTGACCCGAACGGCGACGCGGCTGAAGCACGTCGGCTGTCATATCAGCATTAAACACGGCTACTCGGGCGCCGCGCAGACGGCTGCGGCGATCGGGGCGACGGCGTTTCAATATTTTCCGAAAAATCCAAGAGGGCTTTCGGTCAAAGACTTTAGCGCCTCCGACGCCGCCGCGTGCGCGGCGTTCTGCCGCGAGCATGGCATTCGCAGCATCGCGCACACGACGTACGCGACGAACTTGGCCGCGGAAGGCGCGCTGCGGGAGCCGACGATCCGGTCGCTGCGCAACGATCTCGAGATCGCGGAGGCGTGCGGCTCGGAAGGCGTCGTCGTCCACTTCGGCAAGTGGAAGGGAAGCGGCGATCCGCTGGAGGGCTACAAGGTTATCATCGCGGCTTTGAACGAGACGCTGCAGGATTGGCGAGGCAACGCCAAGCTGCTAATCGAAAACCAAGCCGGCGAAGGGACGGCCATCGGAACGACGTTGGAGGAGCTCGTCAGCATTCGGCAGCTGACCGCCTACCCCGAGCAAATCGGGTTTTGCCTCGATACGTGCCACTTCTTCGCCAGCGGCGTCTGGTCCGGAGCCAATTGGCAGGAGCTCTACGAAGCGGGAAGCAAACTCGGCTATTGGCGGCATCTGATGGCGCTGCACCTGAACGACTCCGTCTACCCGACGGGATCGCGGAGAGACCGGCACGCCAACATCGGCGGCGGCGCGATCGGCGCCAGAGCGCTCGCCGAGGCGCTCGCAACGCCGGAGCTGGTCGGGCTGCCGGTCGTATTGGAGACGCCGGTGCCGATGCAATCCTCCCATCAGGCGGAGATCGAGTTCGTTCGGTCGCTCGCGTAAATCGACGCGATTCGCTTGCAATTGCGCGGCGCGAGCGATACACTTCCCTACGAAGAAGCATGTACGGGGGGAACTCATCTATGATTCGATTGTCGAACGTTTCGTTCATTCGCGAGGGACGCAGCATTCTGACGGATATTTCGTGGCAGGTGGAGAAAGGACAGCATTGGGCGCTGCTCGGGCGGAACGGCTCGGGCAAGACGACGCTGCTCGAAATCATAAGCGGGTACCAATTTCCGTCGGTCGGAACGGTAGAAGTGCTCGGGGCGACATACGGCCGAGTCGACCTGCGAGAGCAGCGCAAGCGGCTCGGCTACATCAGCCAATCGCTGTTCGAGAAGCTGACGCCGCGCGACCCGCTCTGGGAAGCGGTGGCGACGGGCGCGTACGCGCATCTTCGCTTCTACGAGAAGATCGACCCGGAGGTGCGCGACCGGGCGATGGCGCGGCTGCAGCAATTCGGCTTGGAGTCGCTGGCGGACAACCCGCTCGGGACGCTGTCGCAGGGCGAGCGGAAGAAGGCCATGCTCGCGCGCGCGCTGATGGGCGAGCCGGAATTGATCGTATTGGACGAGCCGTGTTCGGGCTTGGATTTGTACCAGCGCGAAAACTACCTCGAGGTCGTCGAACAAATCTCGAAGGAAGCCGCGCTTTTGTACGTGACGCATCATATGGAAGAAATCGTGCCGGCCCTCACGCACGTCGCGCTGCTGCGCGAAGGGAAGCTGACCGCGGCCGGACCGAAGCGGGACGTGCTGACGGCGTCGCTGATCGAAGAGGCGTACGACGTGCAGGTCGCGCTGGATTGGGAGGAGGAGCGTCCTTGGATTCGAGTGAAACGAACGTAACCGCTGCGACCGAACCGGCGCCGCGGACCGGAAGCGTCTGGATCGGAACGTCGAACCGCGGCTTCGGCAAGCTGGCGGCGAGCGAGCTGCAGCGTCTGTTCGAGAAGGCGAAGACGCAATCGCTGTCGCCCGGCGACGTATACCGCTTCGAGGTGGACGCGGGCCGCGAGGAAGCGCTGCGGCGGATCAAGGAGAAGCCGCCGATCTTCCTGCGGCATATGCAGCCCGTCCATCGGACGGTGCCGATCGAAGACGCGGAAGCGACGCTGGCCGCGATCCGAGCGGTCGTCGCGGAGCTCGACGCGCCGCTGCGCGGCAAGAAGGTCGCGGTGCAGGCGCGCAAGGCGGAAGCTCCGCAGACGCCGAAGGCGGAGCTCGCGCCGATCGACGTGAAGCGCGCCGTCGACGAAGCGCTCGTCGCGACGCACGGCGCGATTCCCGTCGTACAAGACATGGAGTACGTCATTTCGGTGTATCTCGCCCGGGAAACGGCGTACGTCGGTTGGTCGAAGCCGGAGGACAACCTGTCGACGTGGTCGGGGGGCGCGGTGCATTTTCGCAAAGAAGATGGGGATATTTCCCGCGCGAAGTTCAAGCTGATGGAGGCGGAGCAGTCGTTCGGCATCGACTTCGGCGCGTTCCACAGCGCGCTCGATATCGGGGCAGCTCCAGGAGGCTGGTCTTCGTTCCTTCTGGAGAAGGGGCTCCGCGTGACGGCGATCGACCCGGCGGACATGCACCCGTCGCTGCATCGCGAGCACGGCTTCACGTATTTGCGAAAAAACGCGGCCGACGTCACGTTCCCGGAAGATTCGTTCGATCTGCTCGTGTGCGACATGAGCTGGGATCCGCTGCGGATGGCCGAGCTCGTGAAGCGTCTGCTTCCCGCCGTGTCGCGCGACGGACTCGTTCTTACGACCGTCAAGCTGATGCACGGGAAAGCGTTCGCGACGCTGCGCGAGGTGGAGCGGGTCATGGAGCCGGAAGCGAAGCTCGTCGCGACGAAGCAGCTGTTCCACAACCGGGAAGAGCTGACGTGCCGCTGGCGAAGAACGACGTAACAACGACGTAACAACGACGTAATAACGATAGATGCCCTCGTCTTTCATTCGAGTTTGAGCGAAGGATGAGGGTATTTTATTGGGGATGTTTATACAAAGCTTTGACATTGACATATAGTTTGATTTTGAAGTATATTGGACTTCAGGTAAGATGAAAGTCTTCTGCCGACAAGATTGCTGTGAAGGAGAGGATGAACGTATGCCTTCGGAGAAGAGAAGAGCGATTCGCATGGACGTGTTGAACGACCTGCATCGCGCTTACAAAACCGATCGATTGAAACGAAGAACGTTCCCGGTTTCCGTGGAGTTCGACGATCCGGAGACGTTTTTCGCGCTGGAATATTTGGCGGAGAAGAAGCTGGTATATTTCAAGCAGACGCACCCGGATCATTACGTCGCCAAGATCACCCCGCTTGGGAAGTCGCACCTCGAGCTGGAGCTCGGGTCGCGTAAGGAAGCGGCTTGCAGATAAGAAGCGCGAAGGGATTGACGGTTGGAGACGACCGTTTTATACTAGGAAACAGCAGACCAGCATGCGGGATTCCCGTATGCCGGTCTGTTATTTTTTTTGCGGAAAGTAGGGAGAATGATGGACGAAGAAATACGAGACGGCCCGTTCCGCTCGGGAGACGTCGCCGCCGGCCGATACCGGATCGTACGGCGGATCGGCGAAGGGGGCATGGGGCGCGTCTACTTGGCCGAGGATTTACGGCTAGCGGGTCAGCGATGGGCGGTCAAGTGGGTGCCCGTCGACGCGGCGTTCCCCTCCCAGCCGGAGAAGGAAGCGGCGATCATGACGTCGCTCCGGCATCCGTCGCTGCCCCGCATCGTCGATTATTTCGGCGCCGGCGAGGAAGGCGTCTGCATCGTGATGGACTATCTCGAAGGCGAGACGCTGCTGCAGCGATCGGCCGCGCACGATCATGCGCTGCCTTGGACGACGGTCGTCCATTACGGCGCGCAGCTATGCGATTTGCTCGATTATTTGCATTCGCTCGACAGCCCGATCGTGTTCCGGGATATGAAGCCGTCCAACGTCATCGTCGGACCGGACGACGCGGTGCGGTTGGTCGATTTCGGAATCGCCCGCACGTATAAGGAAGGCAAAGCTTCGGACACGGTGCACGTCGGCTCGGTCGGGTTCGCCGCCCCGGAGCTGCTGGCGAATCTGCAGACGGATCACCGAGCGGACTTATATTCCTTAGGGAGCTTGCTTTATTTTTTGTTAAGCGGAGGACAGTTTTACAATTTTACGAAAAAGCCGATCGAAGCGGTCGCCGACGCGATCCCGCCGGAGCTAGCCGCCGCGCTTCATCGTCTGCTCGCGGACGAGCCGTCGCGCCGGTTCCCGGACGCCAAGACGGCGAAGGCGTCGCTTCTCGCGTCCGGCCCGAAGCCCGTCGCAGGCGGGACGAGCGTGCCTGGCGCCGGCGGAACGGGACATGCGGCGACCGGCAGACGGACGGTCGTCGCCGTATACGGATTGTTCCCGAAGGTCGGAGCCACGTTCACGGCGGTGGCGATCGCGAAGCTGCTCGCCGAGCGGAAGCTCTATACGACATATATGGGGTTTCCGTGGGCTGCGGGCGACGCGTTCCTCCGCATGGTGTCCGCCACGAGGGACGGCGAGAGCGAATGGCGGGAGGACCGGCTTGCCTGGAGGCTCGCTCCGGACGAGGAGGGGCAAGAGGACTTCGACGCCGCCCGGTTGTACAAGCTGTTATTCGAAACGAAGGGCGACGTCGCGGTATTCGACGTGCCGTCCAAGGCGAACCCGGAGGCGGCCGAAGCGCTGCTGCGCGTATCGGACGCGGTCGTCGCGGTCGTCTCGCCCGATCCGGGAGGGCTGCGATCGAGCGCCGCCGTCGACAACTGGCGTCGGTTGAACGCTTGCGCCGGCGACGGACGGATCGAATGGGTCGCGAACCGGGTGCCGTCGGGGGTGCGGTTGAACGATTTTTACAAGCTGTTCTCCATTAAACCCGCGGGGACGATCCGCGAGTTCTCGTATGACCGGATGATCGGGGCGATGTGGAACGGCAGATTTCTGTGCGACGAGACGGACGTGCGCGAGGAGCTGTCGGACGCGCTGCAGCCTCTGCTTCGGAAGCTCGCTCCCGGCAAGGAGAAAGAGTCGGGCTTCCGGGCGTCCGCGAAAAGATGGCTTGCCAACAAATGGTCGATCGACTATAATAAAAACAAATTTCATCCATAGGTTGACATGCGGAAGCACCGCTGACCCTAACAGGTCTGCGCGTGCTTTTTTTGTTGTCTACAGGAGGAGGAGGGGGCATGAAGCGAACGATTCTGTTGTACGATCCGGACCGGGAATACGCGGAGCGGATCGCGGATTACGCGAGAAACAGTTATTTTCGGAAGGAGGTCGAAGTGACGGTATGCACGCGTCCCGAGCTGTTCGCGGAATGGCTAAGGGACGGACGATTCGACGTCTTCGTCGCCGCGGCCTCGGCGGCGGACGAGATCCCCGGCGTCGAACGCCTTCCGAGGCCCGTCGTTTGGCTCGGCGAGGAAGGCGGGCGCGTCGATTCCGTCGTCGGAACGGCGTTATGCAAATACGAAGCCGCACCGAAGCTGCTCCGAGCGTGGTTGGATCGGGCGGCGGGGGCTTCCGCGGAAGGAAAGAGGGCTTCGATCGTCGGCGTATGGTCCGCCGCCGGCGGCGTCGGCAAGACGAGGATCATCGCCTGTTTGGCCGAAGCGTGGGTCAGGAGTGGCGTAAGGACGTTCGTCGCGGGCTTCGATCCCGGCGGCGGCCTGCAGGATGACGTGGCGGCAGGCCGCGACGTCAGCGAATGGCTATATTCGATCAAATCCGGCCGCCCGATCGGGGAAGAGCTGCCTGCCGCCCTCGGCGCTGCGACGCTGTACGGCTTCTCGCCCGCCAGCTCGTATCGGGAATGGGCGAGCGTCGGCCGCCGGGAAGCGGAGGCGCTGCTCGAAGCCGCGACGCTCGACGTCTGCGACGGGATCGTTCTCGCGGATGCGGGAACGGGTTGGTCCCCATGGGCGGAAGTCGTCTGGGGACGGAGCGACGAAATTTTATGCGTTTCCTCGGAAGACCCGGCGTGCCTAGAGAAGACGGAGAAGTGGCTGAACGATTGGCCGGAGTGGGAGGAGCGAGGCGCGTACCGGGCCAAGACGCGCTTTGCGCTCAATCGATGTCTGAACCTGTCGGGCTCGGAGTGTTACGGGTGGACGCGGGGGGCGTTTCGGCTGCCATACGTGCCCGAATGGAAACAGGACGCCGCCCGGCGGGATCCTGCGTTTCAAGCCGCGGGGGAACGTCTCGCCGAGGAGGTGAGAGCGCGATGCGCGCCGCGGTAAGCATGGAGGAAGCCGCGCTCGAGCTGCGCGAGACGATTCGAAGCGACCTCGATTACGCTGCGATCTATACGGACGACGCTCTGCGCTCGCTCGTCTTGCGGCGGGTGGCGGCCGCCGGGAGAGAACGGCGTTGGACGTCCGACGAGCGAATGTGGATCGCCGAACGGGTACTCGCTTCGTTCCGGGGGTTGGACATCCTGGAGCCTCTACTGGCGGATTCGGAAGTGACGGAAATTATGGTGAACGGACACGAGGAGATTTTCTATGAGAAGCGGGGACGATTGAATCGGTATCCGCACCGGTTCGAGAGCAGGGAGCGGCTGGAAGACATCATTCAGTCGATCGTCTCGAAGGTGAATCGGACGGTGAACGAGGCGTCGCCGATCGTGGACGCTCGACTGCCGGACGGCTCTCGCGTGAACGCGGTGCTGCCGCCCGTCGCTTTGAAGGGGCCGACGCTCACGATTCGGAAGTTCCCCGACTCTCCGGTGACGATGGAGAGGCTCATCGAGTGGGGAGCGATCACGCCGGAGGCCGCATCCTTCCTCCAATCCGCCGTTCGGGAGAAACGGAACATCTTCATCAGCGGAGGCACCGGGTCCGGCAAGACGACGATGTTGAACGTGCTTGCCCAGTCGATTCCGGACGGAGAGCGCGTCATCACGATCGAGGATTCGGCGGAGCTGCAGCTCCCGACGTTGAATAACGTCGTCGCGTTGGAGACGCGCACGGCGAATACGGAAGGCAAGGGAGAAATCACGATCCGCCAGCTGTTGCGGGCCGCGCTGCGAATGCGTCCGAATCGAATCGTCGTGGGCGAGGTGCGCGGAGCGGAAGCGTTGGACATGCTGCAGGCGATGAATACAGGACATGAAGGCTCGTTGTCTACGGGTCACGCGAATACGGTGAAGGATATGCTCGGCCGTCTCGAGACGATGGCGATCGGCGGCTCGGAGCTGCCGCTCGCCGTCATCCGGCAGCAGATCGCGTCGGCGCTTCACTTGATCGTTCACGTTTCCCGGATGGCCGATTACAGCCGTAAAGTAACGGAGATTACCGCCGTCGACGGCCTGGCGAACGGTGAGTACCTGCTGCGGAAAATTTACGTTCGAGAAAGCGAGGGGAGCGGCTGCGGAGGGCTGCGGTTTCTTCAAGAGTCGGGGAAGGAGGAGATTTGATGTATAGGGCGATCCGGAAGCAATGGGAGGAGATTCCCATGGTATACCGACCCGGGAGAGTCAGGGTGGCGATGGCTTGTATCGGATACTCTGGCGTCTATGCGTTTATCGGGTGGTTGTTTTTCGAGCATGTCGCCGGCGCCGCGGCGCTCGCCGTCGTCGGGCTTCGGGCGGCCGCCGGACGATCGGGCGCGTTCGCGGAGCGGAGGAAGCGGGAGGCTGCGTCCCAGTTCGAGCAGATGCTGTTTTCGATGACGTCCTCCCTTCAGGCGGGGAAGTCGGTGGAGAACGCCTTCCGAACGGCGGAAGACGATTTGAAGCGAATGTACGAAGGCAGCCGGACGATCTTGCTCGATCAGCTCGAGCGGCTGAACCGGAAGGTGGAGAACGGGACGCCGACGGAACGCGCCGTGCAGGAATTCCAACGCGCTCTCTCGATCGGGGAAATCGACGACTGGGCAGATATGTTCTGTACCTGCAAGAGAACCGGCGGCGATTTGGTGCGGGTGATGAGGCAGACGTCCCGATCGGTCGTCGAGAAGATGACGATGGAACGGGAGCTGTCGGTGCTGATCGCCGGGAAGCGGTTCGAAGCCAAAGCTTTATCCGTCGTACCGTTCCTGATCGTAGCGATGTTTCGGTACGGCTCGCCGGAGTACATGGAAGCCCTCTACCGCGGACAAGGCCGGTTGGTGATGATAGCCGCGTTGGCGCTGCTCGGCGTCGGCAAGTTCGCAGCCGACAGACTGACGCGGATCGGGTCTTGATCCGATGGCGGCGATCTGGATTGCAGTCGTACTCGCCTCGGGTTTCCTGACGTACCGCCTCGAGAAGACCGGGGATGCGGCAACGCGCTGCTTGCCGCGCAAGCATTCGACCGTTACCCGTATCGTCTATGTCGTCGCGGAAGCGTGGCTGAGGCGATGCGGCGCGTATCCGAAGCTGGCGATTCACCTGCCCCAGCTGCTTCGGTATTGCGCGATGGTTCAAGATCGGTCCGAAGCGACGGACCCGGCATACGCTTGGACGGTTCGAACCTTCGCCGCGACGACGCTCGCCGCGTTCGCCGCCGTGTTCGCCTATCTTGCGAAGGCGGACGGCGCCGTCGTTCTATTAATCGCGGTGCTGACGGCCGCCGCTCCGGCGGTCCTGTGGAGAGAGCTTAAGAAGAAAGTCGAAGGAAGGCAGCGCGCCTTCGTAGCAGAGCTGCCGACGTTCTTGCATAAGCTGTCGCTGCTGTTGGCGGCAGGAGAAGCGATCCACCGAGCATGGCAGCGTGCCGGCACGGTCGGGTCGGACAAGGAAACCCATCCGTTGTATACGGAGCTCGCAAGAACGAATCAGGACATCGCGCAAGGCGTGCCGTTCCCGAAGGCGCTGGAGGATATGCACCGACGCTGCGGATATCACGAAGTGAGCGCACTTATTACGACCGTCTTAATGAACTATAAGCGGGGCGGGGAAGCGTTCGCCCTTGCTCTGCAAGACGCCTCCCGTCTTATGATGGAGAAGAAGCATGCGCTCGTAAGGACGCAAGGGGAGGAAGCGTCGACGAAGCTGCTTTTCCCGATGATGCTGATGTTGTGCGCAGTCATGCTGATCGTCGCGGCCCCCGCCGTCATGCTAATGAATTAATAAATCGGAGGAGGAACCCATTATGAAACAAGTTTTTGCAGCCCGCTGGCGCGCGTTTTGGAAAGAAGAGGACGGGATCGGAACGCTGGAGATGCTGCTGATCATCGCGGTCATCCTCGTCGTGGCGATCGCCTTTCGGAAGTGGATCATGGAATGGATCAACGGGCTGTTCGAGAATACGAACGACAACGTCACCGATACGCTTAATGAAAATACGATCGTTCTTCCGTAACAGCCGCTTGTTCAAGGACGAAGCCGGCAGCTACAGCCTCGAAGCCGCCTTGGTAGCGCCGATCTCGGCCTTGCTAGTCGCCGGCGTCGCGTTTCTGTTGATCGCATCGGCGCAATCCAGCTTAACGTATATTACGGCGAACGAGTCGTCGGAGCGCATCTCCCAGCACTGGAACAATAGCTACAAGCATCCGGTCACAGGCATGTTTTCGACGTTTCAGCGCGACCCTTTGTTTTGGCGCTGGAACCAGGATAGCTCCAGCGCTTGGCTATGGGGGGGCGAAGCCGGGGAAACCTCTTCCCTCGTACGGCTTCCTGCCGGGGACTCGTCCGACGGCTCCATATTAAGCCGGAAGCTAAGCGGAGGGGCGGCCGGATGGCCGGCCGCATATCGGGGAGCAGGTTCGTTCCGGGGGATCGGGTGGAATCGAGAGGTAGCGGTGGAGGCGGCGGTTCCGCTGTCTCTGCCAGGCGGATTCGGATTGCCGGACGCGGCGGGGGGGAGATCGACGAAATCGATCGCGGAGCCTGCCGAGTTTATCCGGAACGTCGAGCTCGCGCTGGGCTACGTTCCGGCTCTTAAGGCGGTTATCGAAGGCGATAAATTCAGAAATCTCCTCTCGCCTTGGGTGGACAAGCCCGACATCGTACCGGATGTCGACCGGACGCTCTCCTTCCGGCATCACTCGGACGCGGTGAGGTATTTGCGGACGCTCGTCCGAGGACAAGAACGGCGGATCGGCACCGAAGAGACAGGGAAGTGGCGATTAATCGACGCGATGGACAAACATGAGGTCGCTCACCAAACGTACATCGGCCCGAAGCAGCCGAACAAAGACGTACGGGATCAATTGATGAAGGATGCGGAGCTCATTCGTAAGGGGAAGGTGAAAGGGGTCGTCTGGCATTTTTTTCGGAGGACTGGAGACGCGACGGCCGGACCGTCGCCCGCTTTGAAGAAGCTGCTGCAGGACAACGGAATCGTATTCGTTATTCATTCGTAAGGAGGCAAGGCTTATGTTTCCGACGGGGAACGAGCGAGGCGGCATGACGTTGTTCGCGCTCGTCGCGCTGTCCGCGCTGTTCATCGTCGCCATCGTGCTGGCGGACGTCGTGCGCTCGAGAATGACGGCGATGGACGCGGAAAGCGACGCGAGGCGCGCAGGGAGGACGTTGCTGGCAAGCTTCGAACCGAGCTTGTTGAAGTACGGACTTTTCGGCGCCTCGGAAAGCGCATCGCGAACGAAAGCGGCCGAGGCGCTGGCCGCCGAGGCGAGCGCGGAACGATCGAAGGGCGCCGCTTTTCGCTTTTACGACGCCAGCGACGGATTCCGAAGGACGTTCGCGATCGAGCCGCTGTACCATCTCGGGGATCATCGCGTGTTCCAACGACAAATTCTGGAACGGATGAAATATATCGCACCGATCGAGTTCGGCATCGAGGTGACGGAGAAGTTGTTCAAAGCGAAACCGCAAATCGCGGCCGCCAAGCAATACGCGGAGCTGTCGCAACAGCTGCAGGAGCTTGTGAATAAGCGCGAAGCCGCGTTGGATCGGGCGTGGACGACGGCGCAAGCGTTGGCGGGAGCGGCGGGCGGAAGCGGCGGGTCGCTGCAGTCGCTGATGAATCGCCTTCACGAGTCGCTGGAGGAAGCTGAGAACGCGAACCGCGACGTCTCCAAACAGCTGAACGCGCCGGCGCCTCGGGCGCCGAACGGACCCGAAACGACGTTCCCCCATGTTACCGTGTACCCGCTCGACTTCTTCGTGACATACCGGGTCGGTGCGGGAACCGTCGCCTCGATGCACGAGGCGTTAGCCGCGGCGGCGGCCGAAGCGGCGGCCGTCCCGAAGGAACAGGCGGGTGCCGCCCTCGAACGGGTCGAACGTTTTCGCGAAGATTTGCGGCGGTACGTCTCGGAGTGGCTCGGCGCGCGGCGCGCCTTCGAGACGAAGAGAGCCCAGGAGGGGAACGAAATTCGACGGTTGGAAGCGAATCAGCGGAAAGCCGCCGAGACGCAATTGAACAGACGGCGAGATAATTGGAAAGATTTATGCACGGTCGAGACGATGGCGGATTACTTGACGTTGACCGGACCGGACGGATTGTTCGAAAAATATCGCGCGTATAACGAACATTCGGCTGCGGGGGGCATCGAACCGGAGCTCGACGCGGAGGACGCGGAGTCGTTCTTGACCTCGGCGGTGCGCTTCACGAATGCGATCGGCGAATTGACCGGCGAGCTGTTGGACGAGACGTTCGTGAACGAATACGCGATCATGCATTTCACGTACCGGACGGACGATAAGCCGAAATATCCCGTGAAGCTGGGCACGAATATCGGCGATCGAGCCTCCCATCGATTAAGAGGCCAGGAAGCGGAATTCATTCTCTACGGACTGCCGAGCTGCCATATGAACTTAACGGCGATGCATACCGAGCTGTTCGTGCTGCGAACCGGACTTCGAACGATGGAAGAGCTGTTGAAGCCCGAGACGGGCGCGAAGGCGGCGACTCCGTGGCTCGCCTTGCTCGCGGCGCTCGCGCAAGGGGCGAAAGCAGCGAACGACGACGTCGATGTATTGCTCTCGGGCGAGGCGGTCGATATTCCGTTCGTTCCGGGAGCGACGATGGATTATCGGGATCATCTTCGATTGTTTTATTTGCTGCACAGCCGAGACGAATCGACGTTATCCCGGATGCAGGCGTTGATCGAGTTGAATACGGGCATCGACCTGATGCGTCGGTACACGGCGATGCGCGTCCGAACGGAAGCGGCGCCGTCTTTCTTAGTCATTCCGACGGCTCGGAAGGAAACGGAAGTGGTCGTATCATACTGAAACGGGCGTGGAAGGCGTTGAACGAAAGCGGATCGATCGCGTTGGAAGCGGCGTTCGCTCTTCCTCTGCTGCTTTGCATCGGAGTGGCGTTATCCTGGCTGCTGCTGACGGCGCGGACGGAGTCGCTGGTAAGGGAAGCAGTGGACGAGGCGGTCAGGACGACCGCGGCGCACGCGTATCCGCTAGATCTGTTGGCGCGCGTCTACCAGGAGAGCGAGTACGTACGAAATATCGAAAATGAGGTCGGGCGGTTCCTGCCTTATTCGGTGAAAGCGATGTTCCAGGAACGGAAACAGAGCGACGGTTCGGGGGAGGCGGAGGCGGAGGCGGTCGAACGCGCGTGGAGCGAATCCGACTTCCATCGATCGTGGGCCGAGCCGTTCGTGATGTCGTTCGTCGATCGAGGCGCGGACGGAGAACCGCTGCTCGATTCGGATCGGCTCGTCGTCACATCGACTCTGATCCCCACGTTCGTTTCGGAGGACACGAGCTATTTCGGCCTGTCCGTGGAATATCGAATGACGCTGCCGATCCCGTTCTTCTCTCCGGAAGTCGTCTTTCGCGCCGCGGCGATGGAACGCTGCTGGGTGGGCGAGAAGTTGGGGGGACAAGGATGACGACTGTGGAGATCGGCTTTCTGTTGTATACGGGATTGACGTTCGGTTGGGATTTGCGCGCCAGGAAAATTCCTAACCTCCTCGTCGGTTTGGGCATCCTGTCTGCGACCGCGCTGCACGTCTTCGCGCCGGACGGGAGCGGAGCGGCGGTTCCGGCGCTTGGAGCCGCCGCGGGATTGGGCTTCGGCTTTTCGCTTTATATCGCGGGGGCGATCGGAGCCGGCGACGCGAAGTGGTTCGCCGCCGCGGGCGCTTTCGCCGGATGGACGGGAGCGGCAGCGATCGCTTGCGCGTCCGTGTTGGCCGGAGGCGTCGCCGCGCTCTGCCGGTTGACGGCGTCTCGATCGTTCCGCCGGCGCTTCGCGGAGGTAATCGCCGGATGTTACGTGCGCACCGGTTGGGAGCGGCTGAACGTACCGGAGGAGGGGCGTACGACGTTTCCGTTTCTGCTCTGCGCGGGGCCGGTCGTCTGCGGATACATCCTTATGGGGTAAGGGAAAGACAGCCTAGTTTCGAGGGAGGGACACGGATGGCGATGTGGGAGGAGGTCGGACTTCGCGCGAACATCGACCCGGAAAAAGGGACCGAAGTCGTAGTTTCCGGAAGAGACGGATTGAGGCCGGAACAGATGATCCGCATGCAGATCGGCATGCTCGAGCGCAATGCGCTCGCCGGAACGATCGCCTTGCGGCAAGAGACGCGCGACGGCGTCGTGTCGTTACGGTATTCGGTCGCCGGGCATCGCCGGCTTCGTACCGCGTTGCGAGCGGAATCGCTGCGAGGGGAGCAATGGGACGGCTTTCTCGCCGCGATGCTCCTGTCGATTCGGGAAGGGGCCGACTATTGCATCCGGGAGTCGGAGTACATGCTGGACCCCGATTGGATCTGGGTGCGGCGCGACGTGCGCGACGTTCGCTTTATGGCCGTGCCGGTCGCGGGCATCGGTTCGCCGGAACGGTCATGGAAGCAATGGAAGAACGTGTTCGATTTCTTGATCGAATCCGGACTACCGGATCGTTGGCGGGAACGGCTGCGTCCTACTCGATGGGATCCGGCCACCTTCAGTCATCGATTGTGGATGGAAGAAGTTTCCTCCGGTCCGGAGGAGCCCAGTGCCTTGGCGCCGAGCCAGGTTATCCGAACGGCGGAAACCGAAAGCGTTTCGGAACGTCGACATCGAGTCAATCCGCCGGTCGACATCCGCGAAAACAGCGTCATCGGTCAAGCGATTCGCGAAGTCGACGACGGAGAGACGATGCGATTCTCCCCGTCGCGTATGACTTCGAGAGAATGGATACGTCTACTGGCCGCGACCGTCTGTAGCATCGTCTTCGTATGGAATCCGTCTTTGCCTGCGTTCGTCGTCGCCTGTCTCGGCTGCGTTCCGCTAGGAGTTACGTTGTACCGAAGGTACGTTCGCGAAAAGGAGGCGGAAGACTCGGCGGAGCCTGGATCGACGATCCCGGAGGCTTCGTTCGGACAGTTAGCGACCCTGGCCGACGGAACTCGCGAGGAACCGGAACCGCTCGAACCGGAACGGCTCGAGCATCGGACCGTGTTGCTCGCGGAAGCCCAGCAGACCGTGCTCTTGTCCGATCTGAAACCGGAACGGTCCGCGAGTCTCGAAATTTCCTTCGAGTCCGGTGACCGCGTCGAGACGTTTCCGTTCGGGAGCAGTCCGCTGCGTATCGGCCGCGGACCGGAAGGCGTCGACGTCTTGGTCGATCATGCGGCCGCGTCGCGGGTCCATATGGAATTCGAGTTCACGGACGGGCGTCTTAGCGCGCGCGATCTAGGCTCTACGAACGGCACATATTATATGGACCGATTGATGACGCCGCATGAACGGTACGAATTGCTTGACGGGGACATGCTGCGCCTGCCGGGAGCCGTGATCCGGGTAACGGTTAGCGAGTGACCGCATAATGAAACAGCTTTTTTCCCAAATGTTCAGTTATAGACTTTTTCCGTACAAGGGCGAACCGCTCGGTTCTGTTCGAACATGGGGAAAGCGATCCGCCTGCATTGTTTGAACATATGAGACGGATGAATTATACGGGAAATATAACGGTTACTCAAAATGGGCATGAAAACGATCCCTGGGACAATATGACCGGGGATTTTTTGCATGTTGAAAAGTTCGATTATCCGTAAAAGTGTGTGGAAAAGGGTCGCAAGGAGCCTGAGTAGCCACGACCCAATGGATCACCGCCTGCGCATACCCGCGTCAAGCCATTAACTGACTCCGTATAGGCGTTTGCCACCCTACGTTTGCGACCCCATGGGTGAAGTAGTTGTTTGATTGCACATGAACAAGCGCACCGCTTCGGCGGCGTTTCACAAGTGCCCGAAGTCGTCGGCGGGCTGAAACGCCTCATCTTCATATTGAAAACTGATTTCCGGGCTACATCCTACCAGTTAAGGCGTAATGATTTAACACGCTTTTACGAAGAGCCGGATCAAGGGGAAGAATAGAAGAAACGTTCTTAATGATTCCGTAACATTGCGGCGACGCTTTTCCATTTGATATGCTAAGAGATACACCTTTTGAATGCGAAGCGGGGAGTCGAAATCAATTTGGACACTTGGGAAGGATTAGCTCGGCGCATCCTTCGAGAAGGTTGGTATGTGCCTTCCGCCCGTTTCGAGCCGGCCGACGGCGATGTCGCGGCCCGCGCGCGGTGGGCGCCGTTCTGGGCGGCGCCGGGGCTTGTCGAGGCGGAAGCCGCGCTGCCGGCGCCGGTCGACCGCGAGGCGATCGAGCGGTACGTCGACGCGGCCGTGCGGGCCAGTCTCCCGCCGGAGCGGCGAGAGGCGTCGTTTCGCGCCCTTCACCCGCGGTACGGCGTACCGCATACGCCTCTGGAGAAGTGGGCGTACGGTCTGCTGCAGGGCGAAGGAGAGCCGCCCGCGCTGCCTGATTGGCTCGCGGAAGACGTCGCGGAATGGCATCGCGCGACGGAGCGGGAGGCGGCCGTCGCTCACGTTCGAGCGGCGTTCGCGCTGCTCGAGCCGGAGACGGCCGACGGGACGTGGCGGCTCGTGCCGGGGCTGCAAGCCGCGGACGACGAGCGGCTGTTCGTGCCCGCCCGCGACATGTGGCGGAGGACGGAGCGCGACCCGCGCTTCGGCGGTCGCATGTTCCAAGGCGCGCAGGAGCGGCTGGCGCGGGGCATCGCCGAGGCGGCGGAGCGGTTTCCGCCGCTGGCGCGCGTCCGCCCGGCGGACGCCGGCTGCGCCTTGACGGAGGCGGAGGCGCTCGACTTCTTAGAAGCGGGAGCGGACGCGCTGGAGCGGCTCGGCTTCGGCACGATGCTGCCGGAATGGTGGGAAGCGCCCTCGCCGCTCGAGGCGGCGGTGCACTATCGCGAACCGGCGCCGAACGCGAGCCGCGCAACGGCCCCGTTCGAAGACGCAGCCGGCGCAGCGCCGGCGATCGGCTTCGATACGCTCATGGCGTACCGCAAGGAGCTGCTGCTCGGCGGGAAGCCGATCTCCGAGTCGGAGTGGCGCCGCTTGACGGAGCTGGATACGGCGCTGCTGTTCCGCGAAGGCCGCTGGCTCAGGCTGCGGGCGGCGGACCGGCGCGCGGGGGCGCGGTTTTTCCGCGACCCGCTCGAAGGCGAAGCGACCGCGGCGGAGGCGCTCCGGGCTGCGCTCGCCGTCGATGCGGCGGCGCCCGCGGACGATGCGGCCGTGCCGATTCGCCGCTGGAGCGGCGACGCCCGGCTCGAGCGCCTCGTGTCGGGGCTGCGCGACGCGAGCGGCGGGGCCGCCGCAGCGTCCGTCGAGCCGCCTGCGGCGCTGCAAGGCGAGCTGCGCGACTATCAGCGGCGCGGCTTCGCCTGGCTCGCCCGCATGCGCGAGCTCGGCCTCGGCGCGTGCCTCGCGGACGATATGGGACTCGGGAAGACGGTCCAATGGATCGCTTACGCGCTTCATGTCGTCGCGCGGCGCGACCCGCGGCACCTGCGGCGGCCGCTGCTGCTCGTCTGCCCGACGTCCGTGCTCGGCAACTGGCAGCGCGAGCTGGAGCGGTTCGCTCCGAGCCTGGCCGTATATTTTCACTACGGGCCGGAGCGAGCGCGCGGCGCGGCGGCGTTCCGCCAGACGGCCGGCGCGGCCGACGTCGTGCTCACTTCTTATACGACGGCGCTTCGCGACCGCAAGCTGCTCGGGTCGACGCCCTGGGACGCGGTGACGCTGGACGAAGCGCAATACGTGAAAAACTCGGGCGCGCAGCTGACGCGGTTCATCCGCACGCTGCCGTCCGTTCATCGAATCGCTTTAACGGGCACGCCGGTCGAAAACCGGCTGTCCGACCTATGGTCGATCTTCGAATTTCTGAATCCGGGCTTTCTCGGCAGCGAGCGGGCGTTCCGCAAGGCGTTCGGCGACGGCGCGGACCGCGGAGAGGCGGGGAACCGTTCGTCCGGGCGGCTGCATGCGCTCGTGCGGCCGTTCCTGCTGCGGCGCATGAAGTCGGATCCCGCCGTCATCGGGGATTTGCCCGACAAGATCGAGCAGACGTCGTACTGCGGCATGACCGAACGCCAAGCGGCGATGTACACGGCGGCGCTCGAACGGATGGCCGATCAGCTGAAGCGGGCGGAAGGCATTCGCCGCCGGGGCGTCATCCTATCGACGATTACGAAGCTGAAGCAAATATGCAACGCGCCCGAGCAGGCGCTGCGAGAACGATCGCTGCGCGCGGGCGCGTCCGGCAAGCTGCTCCGGCTCGAGGAGCTGCTGCGGGAATCGCTCGAAGCGGACGTGCGGGCGATCGTCTTCACGCAATACGCGACGATGGCGACGCTGCTGCATTCGTATCTTTCCGTCCGTCTCGGCTGCGAGGTCGGGCTGATGATCGGCAAGACGCCCCGCAAGGAGCGGGAATCGCTCGTCGAGCGATTCCAGGAAGCGGAGGACGGACCGAAGGTGCTCGTCTTATCGTTGAAGACCGGAGGCTTCGGCCTCAACCTGACCCGGGCGAATCGACTCGTGCATTACGACCGCTGGTGGAACCCTGCCGCCGAGCGGCAAGCGACCGACCGCGCGTACCGTATCGGGCAAACCCGCACCGTGGAGGTGTGGAAGCTGGTGACGAAGGGGACGCTGGAGGAGTCGATCGAGAAGCTGCTGGAGAGCAAGGAGCGGCTCGCGGACGACGTCGTCGGCACGGGCGAGCAATGGATTACCGAATACAGCGACGAACAGCTGAACGAGCTGCTCTCGCTCCGCAGACAGGTGATCCTGTCGGAAGACGAAGCATGATGCGGCGAAGAGGGGGCGGAACATCATCGCGGAACGGATGGACATCCGCATCGAGCGCGGCCGCGTGACGGCCGCGACGAACAGCGAATCGAACAGGAAAGAACCGTCCCCCCGGTGGGACGTTCCCATAGCGAAGACGGAAGACCTTGAACGCGCGGCGCGCGAGCTGGCGGCGGATCCGGAGCTGGACGGGCGCTGGCGCGCCGGGCTGGCGACGGAGGACGAACGCGAGCGGCTCGGCGCCGGCGACCGGGACTGGCGCGCGGCGTGCGATTGCGGCCAGCGGCAGCCGTGCCGGCACGCGCAGTCGCTGCTGTTCCGCTTCCGACAGGAAGCCAAGAGAGACCCTTGGCTCTGGTGGGAAGCGGCCGGCGTCGACCGCGACGCCTTGGAGTCCGCGGTCCGCGGCGCCCGCGCGAAGCTCGCCGAAGTCGCGCCCGAAGCGGAAGCGGCTTGGGAGGCGCGGGCCGTGCAGCGAGCCAAGTCGCTGGCCCGAGAAAACGAAGAACCCTGGATGTTGCGTCGGATCGCGGATCCGGCGTTCTGGAATCGAGACGTGTCGTTCGCCGATTGGCTGAAGCCGATCGCGTTCGCCGTTCGCGCAAAGGAGGAGCATCATGACGCCGAGAGCGACTACGCGATGGATTCGCACGTTCGTGAACGCCCATAAGCTGTCGTCGTTTCAAGATAAAACGGCCGCACTGCGATCGGAACCGAACCCGTACTACTTGCTGGAATGGCTCGTCGTGCCGAAGGAGACCATAGCCGGCGCGGAAGACGATGCGTTCTGGAGCGCCTGGGAAGGAGAACGAACGCCGGGGGCGGAGAAAGGCAGCTTGATCGGCGTCGAGGCGTGCTTCCGCGAGCAGCTGCCGATCGAGCTCTTGATCGGGGAGCCGATCGCCGAGGAAGACGCGGCGCGGCTCGCGGCCGCATTCGCCGATCTCGCGGCTCGCTACGGCGAACAACGCTGGACGGCGGGCGTCGAGGCGCTCGCCGAGCGGTTGAAGGAAGCGGCGGACCGCCGCTACCCCGAATACGTCGAGGCGTTGCGACTCGAGGCGGAGAAGCTCGACGACGAGGCCGTGCGCCAACTCGAGGAACTGAAGGCGGAGGCGGCGGAGTACGAAGAAGGCGAATTCGATCTCGAAGCGGAAAAGTGGGCCGCCCAGTCGAAATGGGACCGCAAGAAACAAGAGCTGCCGCTGAAGGTGCTGACGCGGATGTTCCCGGACGATGCGCTCCTTAGGGGCATGGCGACGGGCGGCGTGCCGAAGCCGGCGGAACGGGTTAATGCCGCGGCGGAGCGGCTGCGGGCGAGCGCCACGCACCCGGCGAACGGGTGGGCGGCGGCGCTCGACGCGGGCGATGTCGATACGTTAGGGCGCGACTTGCCGGCCGCGGGCGCCGCCGCGGCCGCTTGGCTCGCGGCGTATATGAGCCGCAGCGAGATGACGCGCGGCTGGCTCCCGTTGGAGGACCGGCAGCGCGCCGCCCTGCGATGGATCGCCGTTACGACGGAGGCGGACGCAGACGTGGACGCGGCCGAGGAGCGGGGCGACCGCTGGATGAACGCGGCGTTCCGCGCGGCCGGCTGGGAAGGCTTGCTCGCCGAACCCGAATTCGCGGAGCGGGCGCTGCACGCCTTCGTCTGGCGGGCGGCGCGCGCCGAAGACCGCCGGAAGCGGCTTCGCGAGGAACTCGTTCTTCAGCATTGGGCGTCGTTCGCGGACCGCTTCCGCGAGGACGGGGCCGAGGAACGGTTCGAGACCGTCTCCTGGGTGTTCCTGCTCGATCCGGAGAATGTGCAGCAGCGATTGCTCCGCGGCGCCGCGGATCGAGCGGAGGAGCTGATCCGAAGGCTGTGCCTGCTGTATGCGGAAGGCATTCGCCGCGGCCTCGACGTACGGATCGTCGTATCGTTATATACGTATTTGGCCAAACATGATAGAGAAGTCTTCTATTCGTTCGTACACGGCACGAAGTCGATCGAAGAGGCGCTGCCGATGATGGAGCTGCCGGGCGCGGAGCTGTCGCAGCTGTTCCGCGGGGACGGCGTCCGGCAAGCGTCGGCTCGCAAGCACTTGCTGCTGCTGTTTTACGCGTACTTGGAGGAACCTCAGGAACCGCAACAGCCCAAAGGGAAGACGCGAAAGCCGTCCGAAGCGCTGCAGAAGCTGGCCGCCATTTTATCCGCGGACAAGAGGGCGGCCGTCGTCGGCTGGCTGCACCGGCACGAGCGCGACTGGAGAGCGTGGGTCGGCGATAAGCGGGAGCGGGGCGAGGCGCTGACGCGCTTGCTTCGTTTCCGCTGGTTGGGGACGGCGGCCGAACCGACGGAGCAGCACCGCGCGGTGGAAGAATGGCTGCAACGACGCACCGACTGGGTGCAGTTCGAGACGGACGCGCCGAACGTGGAAGGCAAGGGCGTCACGTACGCGATCGCGAAGCCCGGCGCCATCGACGCGGAGACGGGCGAGGTGCTCGTTCGCGCGACGGTGCGGGCGGAATGGTCAGACCGGAAGGAAATCGGCAAGCTCTTGGACGATCTGAAGCTGCTCTAGGACGACATACAACGTAGTCATGAAACGGAGGTACACCTTATGGATCCCTTGCTCGTCGGCATCGACTTCGGGACGACCAACAGCTCGGTGGCCGTGCTCGACCCGGTCCAGAACCGGGTACATATGAAACGATTGGACGAAGGCGAGACTCCCTACCTGATCCGCACGATCTTGTCGAAAGGCACGGAAGGCGATTGGATCATCGGCAATCAAGCGGCGGCGCTCGGCAAGCTGCGCGACCGTTCGGTGCTGTCGCTGAAGACGGAGCTTCGGCGGTCGCCGGACTTCAGCTTGCGCGTGGACGGCCAAGACGTGCCGCTCGTGGAATGCATCTCCCGATTTCTCATGGAGCTGCTCGACGAGGCCGGCATCCCCGAGCCGGAGTCGATCGACCGGCTGGCGCTCAGCGTGCCGGTCAACTACGACGATCGGCGCAAAGCGATCATGGAACAGGCGGCCGTCAACATCGGCGTCGAGCCGAGCCGCATCTGGTTCCTCGACGAGCCGGTATCCGTCTTATGGGATTGCCGCATCATCCCGTCGCGTTATGCGCTCGTCTTCGACTTCGGAGGCGGCACGCTCGATATGGCGATCATGGATAAAGAAGCGTCGGAGAAGCACCGGCAAGCGATCGTGCATCACCCGTACTTCGACCCGGACGACAACGACAGCAACCGGTACCACGGCAAGGTCGTGACGAAGCTCGGACTCGACCTCGGCGGGGACGATCTGGACGACTGTCTCGTGAAGCTGTTCGTCGAACGGGGCAAGGCGCAGGGCAATCCGGTGTGCGATTCGATCGCGCTCGAGCTGTTCGAGGATCCGGAGCGTCTCCATAAGCTGAAGTCGCATCCGCAGTACACGTTCTATCACCAGATGAAGTCGATCGCAGAGCAGGTGAAGCGCAGATTGTCGACCGAGGAATCGGTGACGGTAGACGTGCCGCCGCTCATGCCGGGCGTCGATCATGGCATCAAGGACGTGACGATCACGGCAGAGCAATTCTACCTCGCGACGGAGAAGCCGCGGGAGACGCTGATGAAAGGACTGACGGAGCTCGCCCGCAAGTTCAACGAGGCGACCCGGCTGACGCGCCGCGACATCGGAGCCGTCCTGTTGTCCGGCGGCAGCTCGCTCGTGCCGTTCGTGCCGGACGTGCTCGAGGAGCTGTTCCCGAACGCCCGCATCGTCTGGGACGAGGAGCATCTGCAGACGCGTATCGCGAGAGGCAACGCCCGGTACACGCGCAGCGAGGACGAGTGGATCGTCGGCGACGTCGTGAACGCTTCGATCGGCATCTATAACCATGCCGGCAAGGAGACGATCGAAATTATCGCGGCCGACGACACGTACCCGATCAAGAAGCAGAAGCGCGTCGCGACGACGAAGCCGAACCAGACGAAGATCGAGATCGCTCCGATGGTGAAGGCGCAGGGAAGCGACCGATACGAGCCGCTGCAGAAGTACGGCCGCCCGATTTTATGGCGCATGAACATCCGGGCGCATCCCGGCACGCACGACGTGAACCGGCTGACGATCACGTACGCGATCGACAAGTCGCAGCGGCTGCGCGTGTCCGCCTACGACAATCTGTTCAAGTCCGAGGTCGGCGTCGAGGAAGTCGAGCTGGCGGATTCGGGCTGGAACGTCCGATTGGATCGAAAATAACCCCGAAGGAGGGCGCATTCGCATGAACGAAACGACGCCGATCACCCCGCCGGACTACAACCGAGAGTATACGCTCGGGTGGCTGAAGCGGCTGCTGACGACCCCGAGCCCGACCGGGTTTACGCACGACATTTTGCGCCTGCTCGAGGAGGAAACCGCGAAGCTGGGCTTCCGCATGGAGCGCATCGCCAAGGGAGGCGGCTTCGTCCGCGTCGAAGGGACGTCGGGCGGTCCGGCGCTCGCCGTTACCGGCCACGTCGATACGCTCGGCGCGATGGTCCGCTCGGCGAACGCCGACGGTACGCTCCGATTGACGCTGCTCGGCGGGTATATGCTGCATTCGATCGAAAACGAATACTGCCTCGTCCATACCCGCGACGGAAAGACGTATTCCGGCACGATTCTGCCGATGAAAGCGTCCGTGCACGTATACGAAGACGCGCGCGATCAGAAGCGCAACGAGGAAAACTACGTCGTCCGTCTGGACGAGACGGTCTCGAGCAAGGAAGACGTCAAGGCGCTCGGCATCGAGACGGGCGACTATATTTCGTTCGACCCGCGCGCCGTCTTCCTCGATAACGGCTACATCAAGTCGCGTCATCTCGACGACAAGGCCGGCGTCGCCGCCATGTTCGCGCTGCTCGAAGCGATGTCCCGCACGGGCGCGAGGCCGCGGCGCGAGCTGATCTTTTTCTTTTCGAATTACGAAGAGATCGGCCACGGCTCGTCTTACGTCCCCGGCGGGGCGGAAGAGATGCTTGCGATCGACATGGGCGCGATCGGAGACGACCTCGCCTGCACGGAGCGGGACGTGTCGATCTGCGCGAAGGATTCGACGGGGCCGTACGATTACGAGATGACGAACCGGCTCGTCGCTCACGCGAAGCGGCTCGGACTCGGGTACGCCGTCGATATTTATCCGCGTTACGGGTCGGACGCGTCCGCCGCGCTGCGAGCCGGCCAGAACATCCGGGCCGCGCTGATCGGCCCGGGCGTCGCCGCTTCGCACGGGATGGAACGGACGCACGAGGACGCGATCCGGAGCACGTATGCGCTTCTGGCCGCCTACGCGCTGGAATAAACGCGGATGAGCGGACCGATGACCGACGTCGCCGAACAGGAGCTGATCCGCCGCAGGTGGAGCGGCGAAGCGCCGTTCGCCGTCTATTTCTATACGCCTTGGTGCGGGACGTGCCGATACGGCGAGAAGATGTTGACCGTCGTCCGGGCGATGGCGCCGGACGCGGCGATGTTCAAGGCGAACGTCAACTTCATGCCGGCCGTCGTGCAGGATTGGAAGATCGAGAGCGTGCCCTGCCTCGCGTTCGTCGAAGAGAAGCGCGTGACGGAGAAAGTGTATACGATGCGCTCGGTCGAGTTTTTGCTGGAGCGCGTCCGGGCGCGGTTGGGCATGTGACATTCATAACTTCCCGCGACGCGCGGGCCGATGCTATAATGGCACTACTTTTTCCGAAGAAAGCAGGACTCATCCATGACCTTACATATCATCACCGACGGCAGCTCCGATCTGCCGGAATCGATCCGCGACGCCTGGGGCATCCGCGTCGTGCCGCTCGGCGTTCGCTTCGGCGAAGCGGAGTTCGATTCGACGATGGCGTCGAGCGAATTTTACGCTCGGATGCGCGAATCGGAATCGCTTCCCCAGACGTCGAGCCCGGCGCCGCACGCGTTCATGGACGCATTTCGCGACGTCCCGGCGGGCGAACCGATCCTCGTCGTCGCTTTGTCGTCGCAGGTGAGCAGTACGTATCGACACGCGGTGCTCGCCAAGGAGATGTTCGAAGAAGAGCGTCCCGACGCCGGCCGCATCGAGGTGATCGATTCGAAGACGGCTTCGGCCGGGCTCGGGGGCATCGTCTATAAAGCGGCCAAGATGGCGAAGGACGGCGTCGGCGCGCGGGACATCGCGTCCGCCGTGAAGCGGCTCGCAGCCGAGACGCGCACGCACTTCGTCCTCGACACGTTGGAGAACGTTATTAAGGGCGGCAGACTCGACCGCGTCCGAGGCGCGGTCGCTTCGATGCTCAATATTAAGCTGCTGATGCACGCGAGCGAGCAGGGGGCCATCGAGGTGCTGGAGAAAGCTCGAGGCACGTCGAACGCGGTGAAGAAGCTGATCGACCGGATCGAAGACGCGAAGCACGAGGTAAGCGGCAAGCTGCTTGCCGTGGCTCACAGCAACTGCGAGGAGCGGGCGAAGGCGCTCGTGCGCGACATCTTGGCGCGCTACGACTTCGGGGAAGTCATCGTGTCGGACATGGGACCGGTCATCGGCACGTACGCGGGCGAAGGCGGATTATTGATATCGTATTAAGCGAGGAGGGACGGACATGAACGTCGGCGATTTGGTCGTCGCTCGGTATAAGAGCGGCGAATACGTGGGCGAGCTGATCCAGCTCGACCGGCCGAAGGCGAAGGTGCGGATGCTCGCCGTCCGCAAGCACCCGACGCAGGGCGATCTGCATCATCCGGAGCAGGCGGACGTCGCGTTCTTCCACGAGCGGCGGGCGTTGAGCTATCGCGAGGTGGCGAACGTCTTCGCCTCCGACCTGGAGCCGTACGACGGCGCGGAAGTGCCGGACTACCGAGCTTCGCTCGCTGAGGCGCTGGACGCCGAGATCGCGGCGATGGAGCGGCGCGGCGACGCGTTCGGGCGCCGCGCGCTGCTGGAGCTGGAGAAGCTGAAGCGGGACTACTTCGGGAATTAACCGAATTCGGCACGACATCCGCCTCTTCATCGAGAGGCGGATTTTTCATTTTCTCTAGGCGCGCAACGCAAAGCGACGCCGTCTCCGACGGGGGCGTCGGAAACGGCGTCGCTATAGCGTCGTCTTACTTCTTACTCGCTTGCTGTTCGAACTCGTCGCGAATCGCCTGAAGCTTCGACGGCGAGGACGCGCAGTCGTAGGCGGCAGCCGCAAGCGCCTTCGCGCCGAGCAGCATGCCTTGGAACGCCCGGTCCTTCATCGCGGCGTCCCGGAATTCGACCGTATGCAAGGCGAATTTCTCGTCGACGACCTGCACGTACGGATGAGCGGCGGGGCACTGCAGCGATACGTTGCCGAGATCTAGCGAACCGTGATCGTTGCCGCGCTGGATGCTCGCCTCCGGCACGCCGAGCGCGACGAGCGCCGCCGTGAACGCGTCGGACAACGTCTCGTTCGTCCGCAGCTCGTCGTACGAAAACTCGTAGTTCGAGATCGTCAGCGAACAGCCCGTAGCGAGGGCGGCGCCCTCCGCGACGCGCTTCACCTTCTCCACCAGCTCATTGGTGTACGCCCGCGTCCCGGCTCGCACATAGAAGTCCGCGCACGCATAGTCGGGGATGACGTTCGGCGCCTTGCCGCCGTTCGTAATGACGCCGTGAATGCGCGCGTCGGCCTTCGTCTGCTGCCGCAGCGCGTTGATGCCGTTGAACAGCTGGATGACCGCGTCGAGCGCGTTAATGCCGTCCTCCGGATTGGCGGCGGCGTGCGCCGACCGGCCTCGGTATTCGAAGCGAAGCGCGTCCATCGCCATGGACGACCCGGACTTCTCGTATGCGTAATACGGATGCGCCATCAGCGCGAAGCTGCAATCGCGGAACATGCCGGCTTCGGCCATAAGCACCTTAGCGCCTTTGGTTTCTTCGGCGGGCGTGCCGTAGACGCGAATTTTGCCGCCGAAGTCGTCGAGCGCAGCCGCGAGGCCTGCCGCAGCCGCAACGCTCATCGAGCAGATGAGATGATGGCCGCAGGCGTGGCCGATGTCCGGCAAGGCATCGTATTCGGCAAGGAACGCGACGGTCGGGCCGGGCTTTCCGGAATCGAGCTCCGCGACGAATGCGGTCGGAAGGCCGAGCGTATGGCGCTCGATCCGGAAGCCGAAGCTCTCGAGCGCTTCGGTCAGCGTTTCGAACGCGAAAAACTCCTCGTTGCCGAGCTCGGGCCGGTTGCCGATCGCGTTGGCGATGCCGCGGATCCGGGGGGCGATCTCGTCGATTCGGGAGAGAATGGAAGAATTCAATTGCAACATTCCTTTCGTCAATCGAGTCTGAATCGTGAAGCGTTTTCTACGGAATTATAGCATATTATGGGTCGGATTTCCGATCCGCCGGAAGACGGGGAGCTAGTATTGGACAAACGTTCTCGATTGTGGCACGATTGAGAATGGGAACGAACTATAGGAGGATGAACGATGTCAGAGAATCAGAAGCCCGTATCCGGCCAAGGTAACGGCGGAGCGGCAGGGGGCAAAGGGAAAATCATTCTGCCATGGGTATTGTTCGCGGCGACCGCGATCGGCTTCGGCGCGTACGCGATCGTACAAGCGAACCAATCGAACGTCACGACGGGCAACGTGGGCGAGGAAGCGGTCGCGACGGTCGACGAAGAGAAGATCACGGCGAACGAGCTGTACCAGACGATGCTGAAGCAAGTGGGGCCGCAAGCGGTCGACCAGCTGATCCTCGAGCGGCTCATTAACCGCGAAGCGGCGAAGCAGAAGATCGAAGTGTCCGACGCGGACATTAACGCGGAGCTCGATAAAATAAAAGCGAACTTCCCGGACGAAGCGACGTTCAATCAGCAGCTCGAATCCGCCGGCTTCACGCTCGACACGCTGAAGGAGCAAATCCGCCCGCAGGTGCAGCTGACGAAGCTGGTCGAGCCGCAGATCGAAGTGACGGACGAAGAGCTTCAAACGTACTACGACGAGAACAAGGCGCAATACGAGACGCCGGAGCAAGTGCGCGCGTCGCACATCCTGGTCGAGACGAAAGAAGAAGCGGAAGCGCTGCTTGAGCAGATCAAGGGCGGAGCGGACTTCGCGGAGCTCGCGAAGGAGCATTCGAAGGACGGCAGCGCGGCGCAAGGCGGCGATCTCGATTTCTTCGGCAAGGGCCAGATGGTCGCTCCGTTCGAAGAAGCGGCGTTCGCGCTCGAGATCGGCGAGGTCAGCGGCGTTGTCGAATCCCAATTCGGCTTCCACATCATTAAGGTGACGGATAAGAAGGCGGCTGCGACGGCGACGTTCGACGAGAAGAAAGAGGAAATCCGCGAGACGGTATTCCAACAGAAGCTCAACGAGCGGACGTCGGCTTACGTCGAAGAGCTGCGTTCCGCGGCGAAAATCGAAAATTCCCTCGCGACGGAAGAGACAGCCGCTTCCTAAGCGCAGGATTAGAAAAACCGACGGTCCGCCGTCGGTTTTTCTACGTTTTCCATGGAAAAACGCAAAAAATCAGTGATCTGCCGCATACTAATTTCCTGCAGACGCGCTTATGCTTGATGGGATGGGCAGGAAACGACGAACAGGAGAGGGGAACGGCTGCATGACGATATTTCGATTTCCGGACGGCTTCCGATGGGGGGCGGCGACGGCGTCATACCAAATCGAAGGCGCCGCGCGCGAGGACGGCCGCGGACCGTCCATCTGGGATACGTTCTCGCATACGCCGGGCAACGTAGCGAACGGCGATAACGGAGACGTCGCCTGCGACAGCTACCATCGGTACGCGGAAGACATCAAGCTTCTGAAGGAGCTCGGCATTAAGCATTACCGTTTCTCCGTTGCGTGGCCGCGCATCTTCCCGGCGGGGCGGGGCGAGGTCAATGCGAAGGGATTGGCGTATTATCACGATTTCGCGGACAAGCTTCTGGAGGCGGGCATCGAGCCGTACTGCACGCTGTACCACTGGGACTTGCCGCAAGCGCTTCAGGACGAGGGCGGCTGGAACAACCGCGAGACGATCGACGCGTTCGTCGAATACGCGACGCTCATGTATAAGGAATTCGGCGGGAAAATCAAACATTGGATGACATTCAACGAGCCGTGGTGCGTGTCGTTCTTGTCCAACTTCCTCGGCGCGCACGCCCCGGGCTACCGCGATCTGCAGCTGGCCGTGAACGTAGCGCATCATTTGCACGTGGCGCACGGCCGCGCGGTGAAGGCGTTCCGCGAGAGCGGCGCTCCCGGTCGGATCGGCTATGCGCCGAATACCGAGTGGAACGAGCCGTATTCTTCTCGCCAAGAAGATATCGACGCCTGCCGACGGGCGACGGGATGGTTCGTCGAATGGTTTTTCGATCCGGTGTTCAAGGGCGAGTATCCGGACTTTCTCGTGGAGACGTTCGCGAAGCGCGGCGTGACGGTGCCGATCGAGCCGGGCGACATGGAGACGATTCGACAGCCGATCGACTTCGTCGGCATCAATTATTATACGGGCCGCGTCGGACGGTACAAGGAAGGCGAGTTCTTGTTCGACTGCGAGGCGATCGACGTCGGCTACGAGAAGACGGACATCGGGTGGAACATCTATCCGGAGGGCTTCTATAAGGTGCTGACGTACATTCGCGACCGGTACGGCGACATCCCGCTGCTCATTACGGAGAACGGCGCCTGTTACAACGACGAGCCCGGCGCGGACGGCCGCGTTCGCGACGACCGGCGGATCGCGTATTTGCGGAAGCATCTCATCGCGCTGCAGCGAGCGATTCACTCGGGCGTCAACGTCGTCGGCTACTTGACCTGGTCGCTCATGGACAACTTCGAATGGGCGGAAGGGTACGGCATGCGGTTCGGCTTGATCCACGTCGATTACGACACGCTGGCGCGCACGAAGAAGAACAGCTATTACTGGTATAAGCATGTGGCGGAGACGAATTGGCTCGACATTCGTTGAACTCGAGGAAGGCGCGGCGACGCGCCTTCTTTTTCTATTGTCCGCGCGGGCATGGTATAATGAGGAACGTATTTCGGAAAAGACTTTCGCGAAAGGCGGGAATTCCATGTCCTTGCGAGAGATGCAGGTCGTGCCGGGCGAATGGCTCGAGCGGCGCATCGAGGAGGTTCGCGAGCTGGAGGCGTCCGAGACGGAACGATACGGAATCGTGAAGGACGAGGAAACCGGAGAACACTATTTGCATTATCGATACATACACCGGGACGTCGCGGCCGGCGGCGCCGAGTCCGCGTATCATCAGCTCATGCCGCTCGAGACGGACGAAGTGCTGGATCTGATGTTCAACGGAGCCCCGTACCGGTATCCGGAGGCGTGGCGGCGGGCGTATTTGCGTAACGGACCGAACGATCGATACGTCTGGTTCGACCCCGCGCCGGCGTTGGAAGTGGACGAGGGCGAACGGGAGGCGGAGCGC
This sequence comes from Paenibacillus antri, assembly GCF_005765165.1. Taxonomy (NCBI): domain Bacteria; kingdom Bacillati; phylum Bacillota; class Bacilli; order Caryophanales; family Paenibacillaceae; genus Paenibacillus; species Paenibacillus antri. Next base: position 56,937 of record NZ_VCIW01000016.1, read on the forward strand.
ATCCGGAAGACGTTGCTGGAATTCAAGCGTCAAGGGTCGTACGACCCGAAGGACGTGGAGCGGCTGCTCCGCGAGTTGGATTCGAACGATGAAGACTGATCACGGTAAGGAGAGATTCGCGTGAACGAACAGACGTTGTCGTTATTCAGGACTTTAACCGAGATGGCGGGGGCGCCCGGCTTCGAGCAGGACGTCCGCCGCTTCCTGCGCGAGCGGCTGACGCCGCTGTCCGAAGAGATCGTGACGGACCGCATCGGCAGCTTGTTCGGGAAGAAGACGGGACAAGCGGACGGTCCGGTCGTCATGGTCGCCGGCCATATGGACGAAGTCGGCTTCATGGTGACGGGCATTACGGAGAAGGGCATGGTGAAGTTCGCGGCGCTCGGCGGCTGGTGGAGTCAGGTGCTGCTCGCTCAGCGCATGCAGATCGCGACGAAGCGCGGTCCGATCGTCGGCGTCGTCGGCTCGACTCCGCCTCATCTGCTCGACGAGGCGACGCGGAACAAGCCGGTCGATATCGGACATATGTTCCTCGACATCGGCGCGGACGATCGGGCGGACGCGGAGGCGCTCGGCGTCGTCGTCGGCCAGCCGATCGTGCCGATCTGCCCGTTCACGCCGCTCGCCAATCCGAAGAAAATTATGGCGAAGGCGTGGGACAATCGGTACGGCGTCGGACTTGCGATCGAGCTGATGGAGGCGCTGCAAGGCGTCTCGCATCCGAACGTCGTGTACTCGGGCGCGACGGTGCAGGAGGAGATGGGGCTGCGCGGGGCGGAGACGGCGTCCCGCTTGATCGATCCCGACATCGCCTTCGTATTGGACGCCAGCCCGGCGAACGACGCGTCCGGCGACAAGTCCGCGTTCGGTCAGCTCGGCAAGGGCGCGCTGCTGCGCGTCATGGATCGAACGATGATCACGCACCGGCTCATGGTCGAGTACGTGCGGGATACGGCGGAGACGCACAAGATCCCGTATCAATATTTCATCTCGCCCGGCGGCGGGACGGACGCGGGACGCGTGCACTTATCCGGCACAGGCGTACCGACGGCGGTCGTCGGCATTCCGGCGCGTTACATTCATACCGCCGCCGCGATCGTCCATGTGGACGATTACGCGGCCGCGAAGGAATTGCTTGCGAAGCTCGTCACGTCGTGCGACCGCTCCACGGTCGAGACGATCGTGCGTAACGAATAGGGGGAACGGAGTCGGATGGAACAAGAGATGGAGAAGCCGAGATACAAGCCGTACGGCTCGCCGCTGTCGAGCGGCGCGCGCAAGATGATGCTGCTCGGGTCCGGCGAGCTCGGCAAAGAGGTCGCGATCGAGGCGCAGCGTCTCGGCGTCGAGACGATCGCGGTCGATCGGTACGAGGGGGCGCCGGCGTTCGCGGTGGCGCACCGCTCGTACGTCGTTAACATGCTGGACGGCGCGGCGCTTCGGGAGGTAATCGAACGGGAGAAGCCGGACCTGATCGTGCCGGAGATCGAAGCGATCGCCACGCCGACGCTCGTCGAGCTCGAGCGAGAAGGCTACGTCGTCGTGCCGACGGCGAACGCCGCCCGCTTGACCATGGACCGCGAGGGCATTCGCCGGTTGGCCGCGGAGACGCTCGGCTTGCCGACGGCGAAATACGCGTTCGCCGATTCGCTGGACGAGCTTCGCGCCGCAGTGGCGGAGATCGGAACGCCATGCGTCGTTAAGCCGATCATGAGCTCGTCCGGCAAGGGACAGTCCGTCTGCAAGACGCCGGACGACGTCGACGCGTGCTGGAACTACGCGATGGAGGGAGGCCGCGCGAAGCGGGCGCGCGTCATCGTGGAGGAGTTCATTCGGTTCGACTCCGAGATTACGATGCTGACCGTACGCTCGGTGTCGGGCACGACGTTCTGCGCGCCGATCGGGCACGTGCAGAAGGACGGAGACTATATCGAATCGTGGCAGCCGCACGGCATGTCCGAATCGCAAGTGCTAGAGTCGCAGCGGATCGCGAAGACGGTGACGGACGCCTTGGGCGGCTACGGCTTGTACGGCGTCGAGCTGTTCCTCGCGCCGGACAAGGTGTACTTCAGCGAGGTGTCGCCGCGGCCGCACGATACGGGGCTCGTCACGCTCGGCACGCAGGACTTGTCCGAATTCGCGCTGCACGTCCGCGCGATTCTGGGCTTCCCGGTGCCGACGATCCGGCTCCTGACGCCTGGCGCGTCTCGGACGCTGAAGGCGGTCGACGGCCGGACCGACTTCGTCGTCGCCGGCGTCGATCGCGCTCTCGGGCTGCCGAATACGCAGGTGCGCGTGTTCGGGAAGCCCGAGACGCTGCCCGGACGGCGGATGGCCGTCGCGATCGCGACCGCGGATACGGTCGAGGACGCTCGCGCCGTCGCGGGCGACGCGGCGGGGCTGCTGCGGATCGAGTGACAACGAATCGAATCCAATGACTGATAGGACCGTCACGACGGAAGCGAAAGCTGCGTCGAGGCGGTCTTTTTTTGCTTCGTTACGGGAGGAGGCGCGATGGTTCAAGAGCTCCTTCTGCCGGATTTCCTTGGCTCCGCCGAATAAGCTCGAAAACTTCGCCGACGGTCATGCCGAACTTGTCGCCGGTTTCGCCGAATCTCATGGGATTGGTTCGCCCGGTATTGACGTATGATAACAGTATATGGCATTGCTCGCGACACAGCTTCGGACCAACTGACAGAAGGAGGCGCAGCTCTTGAAGGCGTCGCAAACGATCATCGAGACGACCGAGCGGATCGGGGCGCACAATTATCACCCGATACCGGTAGTGGTCGAGCGCGCGGAAGGCGTGTGGGTATACGATCCGGAAGGCAACCGGTACATGGATATGCTCAGCGGCTACTCCGCGCTCAATCAAGGACATCGTCACCCGAAAATCATTCAAGCGTTGAAGGACCAGGCCGACAAGGTGACGCTCACGTCGCGCGCGTTTTATAACGAACCGATGGCCCGGTTTTACGAGCGGCTGTCGGCGTTCACCGGCAAGTCGACGATCCTGCCGATGAATACCGGTGCGGAAGCGGTGGAGACCGCGCTGAAGGCGGCGCGGCGATGGGCGTACGACGTGAAGAAGGTGCCGGACGACCAAGCCGAAATCATCGTCGCGAGCGGCAACTTCCACGGGCGGACGATCACCGTGACGTCGTTCTCCTCCGACCCGGCGTACCGCCGCGGCTTCGGCCCGTTCACGCCGGGCTTCCGCATTGTCCCCTACGGCGATCTCGAGGCGCTGCGAAGCGCCGTGACGGCGAACACGGCCGCGTTCCTCGTCGAGCCGATTCAAGGCGAAGCGGGCATCGTCATCCCGCCGGAGGGCTATCTTCGCGACGCCGCGAGCCTCTGCAAAGCGCAGAACGTCCTGCTGCTCGCGGACGAAATTCAAACCGGCTTCGGCCGTACCGGCCGCAAATTCGCATGCGATTGGGAAGGCGTGACGCCGGACATGTACATCATGGGCAAGGCGCTCGGCGCGGGCGTCCTGCCCGTGTCGGCGGTCGCGGCCGACGCCGGCGTTCTCGGCGTCTTCGACCCGGGCTCGCACGGCTCTACGTTCGGCGGTAATCCGCTCGCCTGCGCGGTCGCCGTCGCGGCGCTCGACGTCATCGAGGAGGAGCGTCTCGTCGAGAGGTCCGCGACGCTGGGCGACAATTTCCTGAAGCGGCTTCGCACGTTGAAGCATCCCGACATCCGCGAGGCGCGAGGCCGGGGCCTCCTTATCGCGCTCGAGATGAAGTCGCAGGCAAGACCGTATTGCGAGGCGCTCAAGGAGCTTGGCTTGCTGTGCAAGGAGACGCACGAGAACGTCATCCGCTTCGCGCCTCCGCTCACCGCGACGCCCGAAGAGCTGGACTGGGCGTTCGAACGGATCGAGCAAGCGTTGTCCGCAACGTCCTAAACCAAGAGAGGAGAGAATCGTCATGACTATGATTCCATACACGCCGGAGCCGTTCACGGATTTCTCGAACCCGAAGGAAGCGCAGGGCTTCGAAGAGGCGCTCGCGAAGGTGCGAAGCGAGCTAGGTCTCCAGGTGCCGCTCGTCATCGGCGGACAGCGCATCGCCACGGAGCAGACGAGCGCGTCGATCAATCCGTCCCGTTACGGCGAAACGGTCGGCGTCGTCGCGAAGGCGGACCGGACGCACGCGGAACAGGCGATCCAAGCCGCGCACTACGCGTACAAGGTCTGGTCTCGGGTATCGCCGGAGGCGCGCGCGACGGTCCTGTTCAAGACGGCGGCCATTCTGCGGCGGCGCAAGCATGAATTCAGCGCTTGGCTCACCGTCGAGGCCGGCAAGGTGCGAGCCGAGGCGGACGCGGATACGGCGGAAGCGATCGACTTTATGGAATATTACGGACGGCAGATGATCGCGCTCGCGAAGAAGTCCGACGACTTGCTCGTGCCGATGCCGGGCGAGCATAACCGCCTCGAATACATCCCGCTCGGCGTCGGCATCGTCATCCCGCCGTGGAACTTCCCGCTTGCGATCATGGTCGGCATGACCGTCGCGTCGATCGTCGCCGGCAATACCGTCGTCTTGAAGCCGGCGAGCACGACGCCGGTCATCGCGTACAAGTTTTACGAGATGCTGGAGGATGCGGGACTGCCGCCGGGCGTCATCAACTTCGTGCCGGGCAGCGGCGCGGAAATCGGCGATTTTCTCGTAACGCATAAGCTGACGCGGTTCATTGCGTTCACCGGCTCGAGAGACGTGGGTCTCCGAATCCACGAGCTGTCCGCGAAGCAAAGCGAAGGCCAGATTTGGCTGAAGCGGTATATCGGCGAGATGGGCGGCAAGGATTCGATCGTCGTCGACCGCGATGCGGATCTCGAGGCGGCCGCGCAGGCGATCGTCGCTTCGGCGTTCGGCTTCTCGGGGCAGAAGTGCTCCGCGTGCTCCCGCGCGATCGTGCATCAAGACGTCTACGACGAAGTGCTCCGACGAACCGTCGAACTGACGCGTCCGCTGAAGGTCGGCGACGCCGCCGACCACGGGAACTACACGGGACCGGTCGTCGACCGATCGGCGTACGAGAAAATTCTGGAATACGTCGAAATCGGAAAAGGGGAAGGCCGTCTCCTGACCGGCGGCGGAACGCCCGAAGCGGATCGCGGCTACTTCATCGAGCCGACGATCTTCGCCGACGTCGAGCCGAACGCGCGGCTGATGCAGGAAGAAATTTTCGGCCCCGTGCTTGCGTTCTCGAAGGCGACCGACTTCGATCATGCGCTCGAAATCGCGAACAATACGGAATACGGGCTGACCGGCTCCGTGTTCACTCGGAATCGCGCGCACATCGAACGGGCGCGGCAGGAGTTCCACGTCGGAAATTTATATTTCAATCGTAAATGTACGGGCGCCATCGTCGGCGTACATCCGTTCGGCGGCTTTAACCTGTCGGGCACCGACTCGAAGGCGGGAGGACCGGACTACTTGCTGCAATTCGCGCAGCTGAAGCTCAGCTCGGAGAGACTGTAACGAAAGCGGGGAGAGGCGGATGTCGTGGGATTCGTTCATGCGCGGCGCGGTACTCACGGTGGCGGGGAACGCGGGGATTCGGACGTTCTTCCAGAAGTACGGCATGCGGCTCGGGGTCGCCCGGTTCGTCGCGGCGGAGCAGCTGGAGGAGACGCTGGAGGCGGTGGAGCGACTCAATAAGCAAGGGCTCTTGGTCACGCTCGATTACTTGGGCGAGAGCGTAAGCGAGCAAGCGCTGGCGGAGGAGGCGGCCGAGCAAACCGTCCGCGTCCTGCGAGCGATCTACGAACGGAAGCTGAACTCGAACGTGTCGGTGAAGCTGACCCAGCTCGGATTGCAGATCGATCCGGCGCTGTGCGAGACGCTGATGACGCGCATCTTGAACGAAGCCGAACGAACGAGAAATTTCGTGCGCATCGACATGGAGGACTCGCCCGTCACGCAGGTCACGATCGACTTGTTCCGCAAGCTCCTCTCGCGGTACGGCCGGAAACGGGTCGGACTCGTGCTGCAGGCATACTTGTACCGAACGGAGGAGGACCGTCGCCGGCTCGGCGCGCTCGGGGCGAACCTGCGCATCGTGAAAGGGGCGTATAAGGAGCCTAAGGAAATCGCCTATCCGGAAAAGAAAGACGTCGACGAAAACTACGTTCGCCTCGTGGAAGCGCATATGAGTCAAGGCTGCTATACGGCCGTAGCCACGCACGACGAGCGGATCATCGAGAAGACGATCCGTTTCGTCCAAGAACGAGGCATCGATCGGGAGCGATTCGAGTTCCAAATGCTGTACGGCATCTCGACGTCCTTGCAGCTTAGGTTGGCGCAGGAAGGGTACCGGGTTCGCGTGTACACCCCGTTCGGGGAGGCGTGGTATCCGTACTTTACGCGCCGCATCGCGGAGCGTCCCGCGAATTTATGGTTCGTAATGAAAGGGATGTTCCGCTCGTGAACGGAATCGGAAGGAGGAAAGCTTGGTGGCGAAAACGAAAGACATCTCCTTGATCGGCGTCCCGATCGATCTGGGCGCGGATCGCCGCGGCGTCGATATGGGCCCGAGCGCGCTGCGGGTCGCGGCCATCGAATCGCGCCTCGCGTCGCTCGGCTATACCGTGCACGACGAAGGCGATTTGGTCGTTCGGAGGCCGAGCGGGTACGGCGCGTTCGGTCCGAAGCTGAAGTTTCTGGAGGAAATCGGCGCCGTCTGCGACGAGCTGCATCGGAACGTCTCGTCCGCGATGGAGCGCGGGCGGTTCCCGCTCGTGCTTGGAGGCGACCATAGTCTCGCTTTCGGATCGATTTCGGGGGTGCTGCAGCATAAGCGGAGCGTCGGCGTCATTTGGTTCGACGCGCATGCCGACTTGAATACCGACGAGACGTCGCCGTCCGGCAACATTCACGGCATGTCGCTCGCGCTGGCGCTCGGCATCGGGCATCCGAAGCTGACGGCGATCGGAGGCGTCGACAAGAAGATCGACCCGTCGAAGGTCGTGATCGTCGGCGCGCGGTCCATCGACCCGGGCGAGAGGAAGCTCATTAGGGAGCTGGGGATCAAGGTGTTCTCGATGCACGACATCGATCGACTCGGCATGACGCGAGTGATGGAGGAGACGATCGACATCGTCCGGGACGGCACCGACGGCGTGCATCTCAGCCTCGATCTGGACGGACTCGATCCGGAGGAGGCGCCCGGCGTCGGAACGCCGGTTATCGGAGGGATGACGTACCGCGAAGGGCATCTGGCGATGGAGCTGTTATCGGAGGCGGGCTGCGTCGTCAGCATGGATATCGTCGAGGTGAACCCGATTCTGGATCATCGGAATAAGACCGCGCTCGTCGCGGTGGAACTCGCCGCGTCGCTGCTCGGCGAGCGGATATTATAACGGCCTCCGGCCGCGGTCCCAAGCCGCGGCGATTTTTTTTCAAAAAAAATGGGCGGGAAACAAGCCCATTTTTCCCGGTCCTGAATAACATGGAGTAAAGTTCTGGGCTTGGGGGAATCAGCTATGACGAAACCGATCAAGATGACCGCCGTCGGAGACTCGCTGACGTTCGGCACCGGAGCGCCGGCAGAGAAAGGCTTCGTCTGGGTCTTGCAAGACTTATGGCGTTCGATGCAGCCGCTTGACGTCGCGCACCGGAATTACGGCGTCGTCGGGGCGACGACGGCGGAGACGCTCGAGCGGCTGCTTACGAACGGTGAGCTGCGACGCGCGGTCGCGTCGGCCGACGTCGTCACGTTGACGGCCGGAGGGAACGACCTGATCCGGGCGGCCATGCGGATGTACATTCAAGGCGAAACCCGGTCGATGAAGCCGGGGATGCGCGCGTTCGCTTTCGCCTATAAGGATCTCCTCGGCGAGCTCGTCGCGGTGCACCGTACGATGGAGCGGGACGCCCGCATCGTCGTGACGGATTGCTATAACCCGTTCCCGCAGGTGCGCGACGCCGTCCTGTGGATCAACTTCGTCAACCGCTGCATCTATCGCAACGCGGCTTCCTACGGCGGCAAGGTGCTCGTGGCGCGGTCGTACGACGCGTTCCTCGGACGCGAGGCTCATCTGTTCGCCGACGACGGCGTCCACCCGAACGAGCGGGGCCATCGAATTCTCGCGGAATGCGTCGCGGAGGCGCTGTCGCCGTTCCTAGAGGGCTTGCGGTAGAGGCTTCCCCGTTTCGTTGAAAAGCGACGCCGGATTGCCTACAATAAGAGAAGATTCGCAATCCGGCTCGACCGGTGGGGGGAACGAGGAATGGCGGACATCCGAACGGCGGAGCCGCGCAACGCGGACGTCGTCCCGCCTTGTCCGATCTGCGGCTTCTCAATGAAGTGGTGGATGGCCAAGTGGAAATGCTTCAACTGCGGCCAATGGAGCGGCTGCTGCGGAGACGAGACGAGCGATCCCGGCGGGTTATGGTGCGACGCGCCGAATATTCGAAAGGACGGATGAACATGACGACATATCGCGAAATTACGACGGAAGCGGAATGGGCGGCGGCGTTCGAGGCGTCGGCGGACAAGCCGGTTCTCGTGCTGAAGCATAGCACGCGTTGCCCGGTGAGCAGCGCGGCGCTGGAGGAATACGAGGAGTACTTGAAGGACAAGCCGGCGGAGGGCGTCGACTACGTGCTGGTGAAGGTGATCGAGGCGCGACCGGTCTCGAACAAGATCGCGGAGGATCTCGCGGTGAAGCACGAGTCGCCGCAGATGATCTTGGTGAAGGACAAGTCGAAGTACTGGGCGACGTCCCACTGGTCCGTAACGAAGAAGCATATGCAAGCGGTGCTCGACTAACGATGAGCGCGCCGTTACGGATCGGGGTCGTCTCCGACACCCATATGTTTTCCCGCGGCGCGAAGCTTCCGAATCTTCTCGTCGAAGGCCTGCGCGGCGTCGACTTGCTGCTTCACGCCGGCGACTTCACCGACCCGGCGGTCGTGCCGCTGCTCGAGGCGGTCGCGCCGCTGGAAGCGGTCGCGGGCAACAACGACGGCATAGACATCGTGCGCCGCTTCGGGTTTCGCAAAATCGTGGAAGCGGGCGGGCGCCGGATCGGCCTCGTTCACGGCCACGACGGACCCGGCCGATCGACGGAAGCCAAGGCGGCGATCAGCTTTCGGGACGACCCCGTCGACATCGTCGTATTCGGCCATTCGCATGTGCCGTATTACGAGATGTCGCCGGACGGGGTGCTGCTGTTCAACCCCGGCTCGCCGACGGACAAGCGGCGGCAGCCGCGGTATTCGTACGGACTGATCGAAATCGGGGAGCGGATCGAAGCGGCGCATCGGTATTACGACGACAAAGCATGAAGCCTCCGTGCGCGGAGGCTTTTACTTTTTCGCCGGGGGCTGGACGAATTTCTCTTCGTATTGCAAGCAAGGCCGCCCGGAAGACGATAACACCGTGACGCTGGGCATCTGTCTCGTCTTGAAGCCGTAGGCTCTGCAGCCTCGCGGGTACTGCGGCTCCCAGGTCACGTAATAATGGCGGCACTTCATGCAGTTGATTCGGTTCGATTCGGTCATGCGTCGTTCCTCGCGATTCTATTTTGTATAACTTATTTTAATAGAGCGTTCCGGCTCTGTCTACGAGGATGCGATGTGTTATAATGTGGGGATGAACATCCAAGTCCGGAGGGAAACCATGATGAGCGCCAGCGAAAACGAATATCTATCTCTACTGAAACATCTTCTCGAGAGAGGCGATCGGAAGGGAGACCGGACGGGCACGGGCACGATCTCTTCGTTCGGGTACCAGATGCGGTTCGATCTGAACGAAGGCTTTCCGCTCCTGACGACGAAGCGCGTCTCCTTCAAGCTGATCGCCAGCGAGCTGCTCTGGTTCATTAAAGGCGACACGAACATCCGTTATTTGCTGCAGCATAAGAACAATATTTGGAACGAGTGGGCGTTCAAGAAGTGGGTCGAGAGCGAGGAATACGCGGGTCCGGACATGACGGATTTCGGTCTGCGCGCCCCCCGCGACGAAGCGTTCAACGCGCTGTATCAGGCCGAGATGGAGTCGTTCAAGCGGCGGGTGCTCGAGGACGACGGCTTCGCGGCGAAATACGGCGATCTCGGCAACGTGTACGGGAAGCAATGGCGCCGGTGGGAGACGTCGCGGGGCGAGACGATCGATCAGTTGAAGAACGTGATCGAGGAAATCAAGCGCAATCCCGATTCGCGCCGCCTGATCGTGTCCAGCTGGTCGCCGGAGGACGTCGCCCCGCAGCGGGCCGCGCTTCCGCCTTGCCATACGCTGTATCAATTTTACGTCGCCGACGGGAAGCTGTCCTGCCAGCTGTACCAGCGAAGCGGGGATACGTTCCTAGGCATCCCGTTCAACATTGCGAGCTACGCGCTGTTGACGCATCTCGTCGCGAAGGAATGCGGCCTCGCCGTCGGCGACTTCGTGCATACGATCGGGGATGCGCATATTTACATGAATCATCTCGATCAAATCGCGATTCAACTCGAACGCGAGCCGAGGCCGCTGCCGACGCTGCGGCTGAACCCCGAAGCGCGCTCCGTGTTCGACTTCGACATGGACGACCTCGAGCTGATCGGCTACGACCCGCACCCGGCGATTAAAGCGCCTGTAGCGGTGTAAGGAGGCGAAGGAACATGGCGGTGGAAATCGCGCTCGTCGCGGCGATGGACGAGCACCGGATCATCGGACGGGACAATAAGCTGCTCTGGCGCTTGCCGGAGGATATGAAGTTCTTCCGGAAAATCACGAAGGGTAACCCGCTCGTTATGGGCAGGAAGACATACGAATCGATCGGACGGCCGCTCCCGGGGCGCCGGAACATCGTGCTGACGCGGGATCCGAACTTCTCCGCCGAAGGCGTCGAGACGGCCGATTCGGTCCAAGCGGCGCTCGCGATGACGGCGGACGCGAGCCGGTTGTGCGTCATCGGCGGAGGCGCCGTCTACGAAGCGTTCCTGCCGATCGCGAACGCGATGTATGTGACGCGGATCGAACACGTCTGGGACGGCGATACCGCCTTCCCGGCGTGGAACGACGAGGAGTGGAACGTCGTCTGGGAGCAACCGGGGCCGATGAATACGGCCAATCCGTACGCATATCGGTTTCTCGAATATCGCAGGAAATAACGCGAAGGACCGTACGAGGATCGGCATCGAAGATCGATGCGAATCGTCGCACGGTCCTTTTTTTTAATACCGCCGTCTGCGGCTCATGCGTTCGATCGCCGAACGGTGCGCGAAGTATTCCGGGATCGCGATCAGCCCCCCGGCGAGCAGCGCGGCGACGGCGCTGACGTACGCTCCCTCGAATAGGTATTGGGCGAGGTAGATGCCGGCAGCCGCCACGGCCCAATCGGCGGCCGTCGTAAGCCATAACGTGCCCCGCCGCAGCATCGCCGACTCCATGAAGAGACCGACGGCGGCCAGCGCGAGGCCGATCAGGACGATGGACCAAGCCGTCGGGAAAAACAAGTCCGCCATCATAACGTCGGCTAAGCCGACGAGCGCAGGGACGAGCAGAAACTTAATAAGCAGCATAAACAATGGAATTCCCCCCAGTCGGAAATTGACTTATTATGCTGTATTGCCTTTTCTCGCCGCCGTTATGCACGCCGCTTCCCGAGAACCGTTCCGGACCGTTGCGAATATATTGGGGTAAACGCCTATGTTGACAGGAGGCGCCGTCCAGGAGGAAGGCATGTATCCGGTATATACGTACATCGGGAAAGAAACGAAATGCGAGGAAGCGCCGATCGCGTTCCCGCCGCAGCATCAGCCGCGGCAGCCCGGCTTCGAAGCCGCGATGGCGCCGCGTCCGATCGCGGAGAACCCGTATTATACGCCGTCGGGGAAGCTGCGCGGCAAGACCGCGATCATCACGGGGGGAGATTCCGGCATCGGCCGCGCGGTCGCTTACGCGTTCGCGAAGGAAGGGGCGAACGTCGTCATCGTCTACCTCGACGAGCACGAAGACGCCGAGGAGACGGCGCGCCGGGTGCGCGAGATCGGCGGCGGTTGTCTCGCGATCGCCGGCGACGTCCGACGTTCCGCGTTCGCGGCGGAGGTCGCGCAGCGGACGCTGCAGACGTTCGGCGCGATCGACGTCTTGATCAATAACGCCGCGTACCAGCCGTATCAACCGACGATTCTCACGCTCAGCGACGAACAGCTGGAGGCGACGTTCCGGACGAATATGTTCGCCTACTTTTACTTCGCGCGGGCCGTCGTCCCGTACATGAAGCGCGGCAGCGCGATCGTCAATACGGCGTCGGTCGTCGCATACAACGGCAACAAGGAACTGCTCGATTACTCCGCGACGAAGGGGGCGAACGTCTCCTTCACCCGCTCGCTCGCGCTGCAGCTGGCGGAGTACGGCATCCGCGTGAACGCGGTGGCGCCGGGGCCCGTTTGGACGCCGCTCACCGCCGCGACGTTCCCCGCGAACGCGATGAAGCAATTCGGCACCGATACGCCGATGCGCCGGGCCGCGCAGCCGTACGAACTCGCGCCGGCTTACGTGTTTTTGGCGTCCGACGACGCGAGCTACGTCACCGGGCAGACGCTGCACGTGAACGGCGGCATGATGAGCGGATCATAAGATTTTGGGTGTTGGCAGAGCCTCCTGAGAAGGGGGCTCTTTTCTTTTCGGGGAGGGAAGCGATCGATTAACGAAAATCCGATAGAAAGCGAATCTTGGAAGGCATTGGCAGGACCATAGAGGAGATGGGAGGAAAAAGGAGTATTCATCGCATAATTTTCCGTGAGCGGACATGAGAGCGCTTGAGCCGGATATATGGAGGGATATGCAGGGTGAGCATCCACTGGAAGTATGTTACCATTTGGAATGTCCATAAGGATTGGTTATAAATCCTGCGCTTGTCTTTCAAGGGAGTCATACATAAGTGGGGTTTATAAAATTCAATTTTCAGGAGGTTGCTTGTGGGAAAAGGGAAAAAGTGGATCGGGTTGTTGTTGAGCGCGGCGTTGATTACGGTGACGGCGGCGTGCAGCCAGACGACCGGCGCCGGCGAGACGTCTACGCTGGAACGAGCGAAGGCGGAGGGGAAAATCGTCATCGGCTTCGCGAACGAAAATCCGTACGCCTACGAGACGGCGGACGGCACGTTGACGGGCGAAGCGGTCGAGGTCGCCAAGGCGGTGTTCGCGGAGCTGGGAATCGACGAAGTGGAAGGCAAGCTGGTCGACTTCGGTTCGCTCATTTCGGGGTTGCAAGCGCAGCAATTCGACGCGATTACGGCGGGCATGTTCGTGAACCCGGACCGATGCGCCCAAGTGGCGTTCGCGGACCCGGAATACCGCGTCGGCGAGGCGCTCGGCGTCAAACCGGGAAATCCCAAAAACTTGCGCAGCTACGAGGATATCGCCGCCGACAAGAGCGCGAAGGTCGGCGTCATGGTCGGCGCGATCGAGATCGAATACTTGAAGACCGCCGGCGTCGCGGACGACCAGATCGAGATCCTGAACGATCAGCCGGCCGTCGTCGCGGCTTTGAACGCGGGGACGATCGATGCGGTCACGATGACGGGACCGTCGCTGCAGGCGTTCATCGACTCCGGCCAAGCGACGGAGCTCGAGCGGGTGGCCGATTTCAAACAGCCGGTCGTGGACGGCGAGGAAGTGTGGGGCTACGGCGCGACGGCGTTCCGTCTTGGCGACGAGGCGTTCGCGGAAGCGTTCAATGCGGAGCTGAAGAAGCTGAAGGACAGCGGCCGCTTGCTCGAAATCATCGGCGAGTTCGGATTCACGGAAGCCGAGCTGCCGGGCGAGATGACGGCGGCGCAGCTCTGCGGGGAATAACGAACCGATGCCGGCGCCATTCGATCTGCTTCCCTTATTCGGGAAGGGCATCCTCGTCACGCTGCAGCTCGCGGCCGCTTCGGCGGCGCTGGCGTTCGTCGTCTCGTTCGTCGCGGGGTTGAGCCGACTTTCGAAGCTGCGAGTTCTGCGCTGGGTAACGGCGGGGTACGTGGAGACGTTCCGAGGCTCCTCGCTGCTGGTGCAGATGTTCTGGTTCATGTACGCCTTCTCGATTTTGTTCGAGATGCGGAGCATGCCGCCGTTCCTCGCCGGAGCGCTCGCGATCGGTCTCAACTACGGCGCGTACGGCTCGGAGATCGTCCGAAGCGCGGTGAAGGCGGTGCCGAAGGGACAGACGGAGGCGTCGGTCGCGCTCAACTTCACGGCGTTCCAGCGGATGAGGCTCGTGATCCTGCCGCAGGCGTTCCGGATGATGCTCCCGTCCTTCGGCAATTTGCTTATCGAGCTGCTCAAGGCGACGTCCCTCGCTTCGCTCATTACGATCGGCGACATGACGTATCGGGCGAACGTCATCAATAACACGTTATACCGAACGGAAGAAATTTACTTGATTCTGCTGCTTTTGTACTTTGTCATCGCGTATCCGCTGCTGCGTCTGACCCGGTGGTACGAACGGAACGCGTCGGCGGGGAGGTCGTAGCGCATGGCGGAAAAATGGAGCTGGACCGCGGTTTCCGAGCTGCTCCCGTTGCTGCTCGAGGGCGCGAAGACGACGGTGATCATTACGATCGCAGGGTTTCTCGTCGCGGGGCTCTTCGGCTTGCTGTTCGCGATGCTGCGCAGATCGCCCTCGAAGATCGTGTCGAAGGCGAGCGGGGTCGTCATCGATTTCATCCGGTGCACGCCGCTGCTCGTACAGGCGTTCTTCCTATACTTCGCGCTGCCGGAAATCATTCATGTCCGCATCGATAAATACGCCGCCGGCATCGCGGCGCTCGGGCTGCACTACGCGACTTACTTGTCGGAGGTATACCGCGCGGGCATCGACAATGTGCCGAAGGGGCAGTGGGAAGCGTCTCGGGCGTTGAATTTCGGCAAGGCGCAGACGTGGCTGCGGATCGTGCTGCCGCAGGCGATCCCGCCGATCGTGCCGGTGATGGGCAATTATTTCATCATGATGTTCAAGGAGACGCCGATTCTGATCGTCATCGCATTGCCGGAGATGCTGCTGCAAGCGAAGCTGTACGGCTCGGCGAATTTCCGATACATCGAGGCGTATACGATGGTCGGACTCATATTTTTATTGCTCAGCTTGCCGTCCTCCTATCTGTTCCGCCGGTTGGAGACGAAGCTGAATCGGAGGTGAGAGGTACTATGACAACGTCCCCTATCGTGACGTACCGCGGCGTCGAGAAGAGCTTCGGCGATCTCGCGGTGCTGCGAGGCGTCGACCTCGACATCTACCCAGGGGAAAAGGTGGCCGTCATCGGACCGAGCGGGTCCGGAAAGACGACGATCGCAAGGCTGCTCATGACGCTGGAAGAGCCGACGGCGGGCACGATCGAAGTCGACGGCGAACCGCTCTGGCAGGAGCGCCGCGGAGGGCAAACCGTCCGGGCGAGCGAAAAGCATCTGCATCGGCTCCGGAGCAGCATCGGCATGGTGTTTCAGCATTTCAATCTGTTTCCGCATATGACGATTCTCCGGAATTGCATGGAGGCGCCCGTGCACGTGCTCGGGCTGAGCAAGGCGGAGGCGAAGGCGCGCGCGATCCGGATGCTCGAGAAGGTCGGCCTCGCGGATAAAGTCGACGCGTATCCCGCGCAGCTGTCCGGCGGCCAGAAGCAGCGCGTGGCCATCGCCCGAGCGCTCGTCATGAAGCCGAAGATCATGCTGTTCGACGAGCCGACGTCCGCGCTCGATCCGGAGCTCGTCGGGGAGGTGCTGAGCGTCATCGCGGAGATCGCCGCGGAAGGCGAGATGGCGATGCTGCTCATCACGCACGAGATGGCGTTCGCGCGGGACGTCGCCGACCGCGTCGTCTTCTTCGACGAAGGCCGCATCGTCGAGGAGGGGCCGCCCGAGCGGATCTTCGACGCGCCGGAGAGCGAACGGCTGCGGACGTTCCTGCAGCGGTTTCGAGGGCAGCCGGAGGCGTTGCTGGGAGCGAAGGAGGTTGCCGTTCAATGATGTTGGAAGAGGTCGACATTCGCCCGCCGTCCGAGCGGGACGGGGGCGACATGTGGCGCGCCGCGCGGGATGCCGGCACGCTCGACGTGAATACGCCTTACAGCTATCTCTTGCTCGGGAAGCATTTCGGCGGGACGTGCGCGGTGGCGAAGCGGGGAGGAAAGACGGTCGGCTTCGTAACCGGGTTCCGCCCTCCGGGGAAGCCGGACACCTGGTTCGTCTGGCAAATCGGGGTGGATGCCGAGGCGCGTGGGCAGGGAATCGGGCGCCGACTGCTGGAACACGTGCTCGGCCGTTCGGACAATGCGGACATCCGCTATCTGGAAGCGACCGTGTCGCCGTCGAACGCGGCGTCGCGTTCCTTATTCTTCGGCTTGGCCCGAAGTCTCGGGCTGGATTGCGAAATTTCGGCAGGGTTCCCCGCGGAGCTGTTCCCGGACGGGGCGCACGAGAAAGAGGAGTTGTATCGGATCGGACCGTTCACATACCAACCATAAGGGGATGAGTTCATGAGTATGCAAACGTTGGCGAAGACGGAATCGTCGTTAGACATCTTCGAGAAGCTGGAATCCGAGGTACGCAGCTACTGCCGGGGGTTCCCGACGCTGTTCGCGAAGGCGCGCGGATACACGCTCTGGGATGCGGAAGGGACGGCGTATCTCGATTTTTTCGCCGGCGCCGGCGCGCTAAACTATGGGCATAATCACCCGGCGCTGAAGGAGCGGCTCGTTCGATATATTATGGACGACGGCGTGACCCACAGCCTCGACATGGCGACCGAGGCGAAACGTCGGCTGCTCGCGACGTTCGACGAAGTCGTGCTTCGTCCTCGGAAGCTGGACTACAAGATCATGTTCCCGGGACCGACGGGCACGAACGCGGTCGAAGCCGCCTTGAAGCTGGCGCGCAAGGTGAAGGGGCGTCAGACGATCCTGAGCTTTACGAACGGGTTCCACGGCATGACGCTCGGCTCGCTGGCCGTGACGGGCAACGGCTTCAAGCGCGGCGGCGCCGGCGTGCCGCTGACGAACGCCGTATCGATGCCGTTCGACGACTACTTCGGCGACGCCACCGATACCGCGGCTTATATCGAACGCCTCCTCGAGGACGGCGGCAGCGGCATGGAGATGCCGGCGGCGGTCATCGTCGAGACGGTGCAGGGCGAAGGCGGGCTGAACGCCGCGTCGTTCGGATGGCTGAAGCGCATCGAGGCCATCTGCCGGAAGTTCGACATGCTGCTCATCGTCGACGACATTCAAGTCGGCTGCGGCCGGACCGGCACGTTCTTCAGCTTCGAGCCGGCGGGCATCCGGCCGGACATCGTGACGCTGTCGAAGTCGATCGGAGGCTACGGACTGCCGCTCGCGCTGACGCTGTTAAAGCCGGAGCTCGATGTCTGGTCGCCGGGCGAGCACAACGGCACGTTCCGCGGCAACAACCTGGCGTTCGTGACGGCGGAGGCGGCGCTGCGGGAATATTGGTCGGACGGCGCATTGGAGGCCGAGACGATCCGCAAGAGCGAGCGGATTCGAACGTTCCTGACGGATATGATCGAGAAGTACCCGGCGCTGCAAGGCGCGCATCGGGGGAGGGGCTTCATTCAAGGCATCGCCTGCGGCGCCGCCGAGCTGGCGGGCGACGTATGCAAGGAGGCGTTCGCCCGGGGCGTTATCATGGAGACGTCCGGTCCGAGCGACGAAGTGTTCAAGCTGCTGCCGCCGCTCATTATCGACGACGAAGGACTCGCCGACGGCTTCGCGCGCATCGAGGCGGCGATCGCCGCGGCCGTCGCCAAGCGAAAGGGGAGCGAACGCGAATGATCGTAAGAAACTTGAAGACGATTCAAGGCACGGAGCGAGACGTGAAGGCGGAGACTTGGGAGAGCCGAAGGCTCGTCCTGAAGGACGACGGCGTCGGATTTTCCTTGCACGACACGGTGATGTACGCCGGAACCGTTACCGACATGTGGTACAAAAACCATATCGAAGCGGTGTATTGCATCGAAGGCGAAGCGACGCTGCTAGATCGGGAAACGGGGGAGACGTACGAGATCGTTCCCGGAACGATGTATTTATTGAACGCGCACGACAAGCACCGGATCGAAGTGAAGAAGGATATGCGCGTCGTCTGCGTGTTCAATCCCCCGTGCACGGGGCGAGAGACGCATGACGAGGAAGGGGCTTATCCGCTGCTTACCTAGCGAGGGCAAATCATTTTCGGTAAAGGAGAGATGGAAGGATGACGACGAAAGATACCGTAATCGACTTGTATCCGTCCCGAGTCGAGGCGCAGCCGCGCATCTTGGAACGGAAGGACCCCGTCGTGTACCCGAACGACTTCGAGGGACCGCTGACGAAGGAGGATTTGTCCGCGTACGACGCTGATGGGTATTTGTTCGCGGAAGCGTTCTTCACCGAGGAGGAGACGGCGGCGCTGCAGAACGAGCTTCGGCGTCTGCTGGCGGAAAGCCGCGGCGTTCGGAAGCCGGAAATCATCCTGGAGCCGGAGGGCGACGAGGTGCGGTCGATCTTCGCCGTGCATCGCGACAATGGACTATTTCGGGCGTTATCGGAGCACCCTAAGCTGGTGAGCGCCGTAAGACAAATATTGGGGAGCGACGTTTACGTTCATCAATCGCGCATTAACTTCAAACCGGGCTTCAAAGGGAAGGAATTCCAGTGGCATTCGGACTTCGAGACGTGGCATACGGAGGACGGCATGCCGCGGATGCGGGCGCTGTCGTGTTCGATCGCGCTCAGCGACAACTATCCGTTCAACGGTCCGCTCATGGTGATCCCGGGCTCGCATCGGCACTTCGTGGCATGCGTCGGGGAGACGCCGGAGAACAACTACGAAAGCTCGCTCCGCCGACAAGTGTTCGGCGTGCCGGACGAAGGGAGCCTGACCTGGCTCGTCGAGCGAAGCCGCATCGAGCAGCCGGCCGGACGCGCGGGCTCGATCGTCTTCTTCGACTGCAACATTATGCACGGCTCGAACAGCAACATTACGCCGTATCCGCGGAGCAACGCGTTCTTCGTGTACAACAGCGTCGAAAATAAGCTGCAGGCGCCGTTCGCTTCGCAGCGTCCTCGGCCGGACTATATCGCGACAAGGGAATGATCGACATCATGTGGCAGGCGCTCACGTTCGCGCTCATCATTATCGGGATCAACGTCGTGTACGTTTCGCTGTTCACGCTTCGCATGATCCTAACGATCAAAGGACAGAAGGCCTTGGCCTCTGTCCTTTCGGTCATGGAAGTGTTCATTTACTTAATGGGGCTGACGCTCGTCTTGGACCGTCTCGACAACCCGTGGAACGTCGCGGCGTATTGCCTCGGATACGGAATAGGGGTCTATTTAGGCGGCCGTATCGAAGAACGCCTCGCGCTCGGATATTCGCAGGTGCAGGTCATCGTCGATTCGCTCGAATCCGAGTTGCCGCCGATGCTTCGATCGCTCGGGTACGGCGTTACGTCTTGGGTCGCCGACGGGAAAGACGGGAAGCGGCTCATGATGCAGGTGCTGGTCAAGCGTAGCAACGAGAAGCGGTTGTTGTCGCAGTTGAACGAGCTGTCGCCGAAGGCGTTCATCGTGTCTTACGAGCCGAAGTTTTTCAAGGGCGGCTTCTGGGTGCGCCGCATCCAGAAGTAAGCTCTTATTTTTTGTAAATTTCCCGCATGACATGGCGAAGCTCGGGCACGATGATGCGCATCATGGCCAGCTTCACCGCGCCGCTCGAGCCGGGCGTCGAGAAGACGGCCGTCCGCCCGACGACGCCCGCGACGGCCCGGCTTAGAATCGCCGCGGGCCCGATATCCTCCGCGAAGCTGAGATACCGGAAAATTTCGCCGAATCCGGGCATCTCCTTGTCCAAAGCGTCCCTCACGGCCTCGTACGTCGTATCCCGCGGCGCGATGCCGGTTCCTCCGTTGAACAAAATCGCTTCGACCGCCTCGTCGGCGGAAGCGGCTTCGATCATGCTCCGAATTTGATCGTATTCGTCCTTCACGATCTCGTACCGGACGACCTCGTACCCGGCTTCAAGCAACAGTTCTTTCATTAATGCTCCGCTCTTGTCGGTTTCCGGCGTCCGCGTGTCGGATACGGTGACCACCATGCACCTTACGCTGGAGGGGGCTTCGCTTCTATGCTGTTCGACGGATGTCGGTTCGTTGGAATTGGACATCGACTTGTCTCCTTTGGTTCAATAGAGTTGAAACGATAGGGTAACTATACCAAAACATGGGGCGGGAAGGAACTATGGACTTGGCGACGGCAAGCGAGCTCGGAATGCGGCTGCTGGACAAATACGGTCTCGAACGGGAGCATGCGCTGCATGTGGAGCGCTTATCGGCGCGCTTGTTCGAGGGCGTGCGCGCCTTCGCCGGGTTCGCGCCCGAGCATCTCGGGCTGCTGCGCTTCGCGGCGTTAACGCATGACATCGGCCATTATATCGACGAGCGGACCCACCATCTGCATAGCGCGTATTTGATCCGACGCGACGCTTGCACGCGGGAGCTGCCGGAGCGCGAACGCGAAGCGGCGGCGTGGCTGGCGCTCAATCATCGGAAACGGAAGCTGCTCGAACCGGATCGGTACGGAGGGGCGGAACGGAGGCTGATGGCAAGGCTTGCGATCGTGCTGCGGCTTGCCGACGCGCTCGATTACGAGCATCGGCAAGAGGCGAGTATCGTCTCTATCGAGACGGAGGAAGTCGGGCGCGGGTGGACCGTACGTGCGTCAGGATTCGATCTCGCCTTGCATCGGGATCGGATCGACAAGAAGCTGTCGTTCGCCGCCGCGTTCGGTTGGGACGTCGTGCGAGTGGAATCGGGCGCTTCGTAAGTCGATGAGACGATCATCATATTACGGGAGTTAGGAGCGAGTTAGATGGTTTCCTATAATAGATACGGCAATCCGAACGGACAGCTCTTGCTATTCTTGCACGGCGGCGGCGTGGGCGGATGGATGTGGGAGCGGCAGGTCCGGCATTTCAGCGATTGCGATTGCGTGGTGCCGGAGCTCGTCACGGGGGACGAGACGTTCTCTATCGATTCGAGCGCGAGAAGGTGGCTGCGATTCATCGAAGCGCATGCGCAAGGGAAACGCGTAATCGTCGTCGGGTTCTCGCTCGGGGCGCAGGTGCTCGTGGCGATGCTGGGCTTGCAGTCGCGCTCGCAGCGCATTCACGACGCGATGATCAACAGCGCCTTGGTCGGGGGCGTTCCGTTCGCCGGCGCGGCGATCCGGTCGATGAAGCTAGCCATGCCGTTGGTCAAGCGGAGATGGTTCGCGAAACTTCAAGCGAAATCGATGTACATCGGGGACGTCGATTTCGAGCGGTACTATCGAGACACCGTTCAGATGAGCTGGACGACGTTCGCCGAGGTCATGACGGAAAACATGTCGTTCACGATACCGGAAGGCTATTCGGAAGCGGAGACGAACGTCCTCGTTACCGTCGGCGCCAGGGAGAAGAACGTCATGAAGCGGTCGATGAACGAGTTGCTCGCAAGTCGTCCGAATAGCGTCGGCATCGTGATTCCGGATGTCGGTCACGGGGCTCCGCTGGCGAAGCCGGAATCGTTCAACAGGCTGCTCGAGGCATGGATCCGCGGGGAACCGTTCCCCGCGCGATAAGGTCGCTATACTTCATTTTCCCAATCTCCCTTGCTCGGTGCCCGCGCCCGTGAACGTATGTTTCACGGCGTGGACGACTTCGTCCATCCGTTCGTCGAGCTTCTCGTCGCTATCCTTTCGTTCGATCTTCCGCGATTGTTCCGATTTCTTCATCGTCATCCGCTCCTTCCTTCGATTCGTGTGGTATACGCTTCCCCAAACAGGGTCGAATCATGCGACGCCCGATTTGTGCGCCTGCATGGGACGTCATATAATAAAGATCGTCATCTATTCAAAAGGAAGGGGCCGGCCCCATGTTCGAAGTGCTCGTCGCATTCGCGTTATGCTTGATCTGGGGATTGGTTTACGTCCGCACGACGCTGGGATTGCCGACGATCCGCGACGTCCCGTCGGGGCTGCCGCTGCCCGCGCAGCCGCCTCTCGTGTCCGTCGTCATCGCCGCGAAGGAAGAGCAGGAGAACATTCAAGAGACGATCCGCCACCTGATGCGGCAGACGTACGGTCGGCTCGAAATTATCGCGGTGAACGATCGTTCGAGCGACGCGACCGGCGCCCGGATGGACGCGCTGAAGGCATGGTCGGACAAGCGTCCCGAGCAAGGACCGGCGCTCCGCGTCATTCACATTACTCAACTCCCGCAAGGTTGGCTCGGGAAAAACCACGCGTTATACCAAGGTTATCTGCAAGCGAGAGGTACGTATTTGCTGTTTACCGACGCTGACGTCCGGTTCGAGCCGAACGCGATTCGCGACGCCGTGGCCTACGCCTTGCAACAGGGCGCCGACCACGTGACGCTGCTCCCGAAGCTGGAAGCGCGGACGTTCTGGCTTAGGGCGTTCGTGCATTATTTCTTATTCAGCTTATGTTTGCTCGTTCCGCCGTGGAAGGGCAATGACGATACGCAGCGGAAGTACGGCATCGGCGTCGGCGCGTTCAATTTGCTGCGCCGGGAAGCGTACGAAGGAATCGGCACGCATAAAGCGCTGTCGATGCGGCCCGACGACGATCTCCGGCTCGGCATGCTCGTGAAGCGAGGCGGGTGGAAGCAGCGGGTGATGGCCGGAGCGAAGCGAATCGCGGTCGAATGGTACCCGACGTTGTCGGACGCCGTGAACGGTCTCGAGAAAAACTTGTATTCGGGATTCGGGTACCGTCTACCGATGGCGCTCGCGGCGATGTTCGGACAATTGCTCCTGTTCGCCGTGCCGTTGACGGCGCCGTTATGGAGCCGGGGTCCCGCGCTCGTCTTGTTTCTGCTCGCGGATGCGTTCCTCGTCCTCGCGTATTTGCGGCATGTGCGTAAGTTTAACGACGAACGAGGACTCGAGGCGGTCGCGCTGCCCGCGTCCGTCTTTATGCTCGTATGGGTACTGGTTCGTTCGGTGGGGCTTGCTCACGCGCGGAAGGGCGTTTATTGGCGGGGGACGTTTTATTCTTTAGAAGAGTTGAGGCGAATGTTTCAGTGAATGCAAGCGAACGACCGCTCCAACCCAGCCATTTATTCGTATTATTGTTCGTCTGTATCGCCGCCGGCTATAACCAAGGCGCCTTGCTCCCGCTGTTGACCGTATTGCTCGAGCGGGAGGGCGTCTCCGCCGGCATGAACGGTTTGAACTCGACGGCGATGTATATCGGGACGTTCGCGACGATGTTTTTCATCCGTCGTCCCGTCGCCCGATTCGGCTATCGCCCGGTCATCGCCGCCGGCCTGATCCTGGCGGGCGCCGCCTCGTTCGCGTTCCCGTTCTGGAAGACGCTGGCCGCGTGGTACGCGCTCCGGCTGCTCGTCGGCATCGGAGACAGCGCCCTGCACTTCGCGACGCAGCTGTGGATCGTGACGACGAGCCCGCCGGAACGGCGCGGCCGATACATCTCGTTATATGGAATGTGCTACGGCATCGGCTTCAGCATCGGTCCTCTGGGACTGAACGCGCTGAAGCTGGGCGAGACGGCGCCGTTCGCGCTGATCGCCGCCTCCATGGGGCTGGCGCTGGCGATGCTCTATCGACTTCCAGGGGCGAAGCCGTTCCAAGAGGTCGGCGAGAAGGGCGGAGGCGGCGTCCGAACCGTCTATCGATACGCTTGGTTCGCGCTGCTCCCGGCGTTCTTATACGGCTATATGGAAGCGTCCATGAACGGCAACTTCCCGATCTACGGTTTGCGCGTCGGTTTCCCGGAAGCGCAGGTGTCGCTGCTGCTGCTGACGATCGGGCTCGGCAGCCTGGCGCTGCAGCTGCCGCTCGGGACGCTCAGCGACCGAATCGGGCGCAGGCCGGTGCTGCTTGCGTGCGGTTTCGTCGGCGGCGTCGCATTCGCCTGCGTGCCGCTGGCGGGCGACCGCTTTTTCGCGGTCGCCGCTTTATTCGCGCTCGCCGGCGGTTTCGTCGGTTCGTTCTTCTCGCTGGGGCTTGCATACGCGGCGGATTTGCTGCCGAAGGGGCGCCTGCCGACGGCCAACGTCGTCGCGTCGATCCATTTCAGCGTCGGCAGCATTCTCGGTCCATACCTCGGCGGGCTCGGGATCGAGCACGCGTCAAGGTCGAGCATGTTTTGGCTGCTCGGCTCGTTCTTCTTGATCTATGTGTTCGCCGGCGCCTCGTTCGCGAAGCCCAACAACGGAAAAAACCTCCCGACGTCCGAATGACGTCGGGAGGTTTCTTTGCGTTAGCGTTGGAAGGACCGTCAATACCGTTCCGGCAGCGCTTCGAGGTAAGCGTCGTTCATCTGCAGCAGCCGCATGATTCGAACGAAATCATCCTTATACAGCATCGGATCCGCTTCGAGCGCCGGGTCGGACACCGACAACGGAATGACCGTGCCCTCGCCGAACGTCTCTCCGGAAATATACATGATTTCGTCGTTGTAGAACGAACCCGTCGGCAGATAGAAGCGGCTGCCCAAAATATTGTCCGTCGAATTCAGCAAGTCTTGCCCGAACTGCACGTGACTCGACAGCGAGATGCCGAGCAGGTTGGCGGCGGTCGCCATGAAGTCGATTTGTCCGCCGAGCTTCTCGCTGACGAAGCCTTCGTCGGTAAAGCCCGGCACAGTGACGATGTACGGGATGTTGTGAACGGTGCGCGGGTCGTATTCATGACCGAGCGCCTGTTCAAGCAGCTTTCGATCGTCTTCCTTCAGCGAATGGGCCGATACGCCGAAATGATCGCCGTACACGACGAGCATGGATTGTTCCCAGAGGCCTTCGGCCTTCAGCGCGGCGATGAATTCGCCGAGCGCGCGGTCCGAGTAATTCGTCATCTTGACGTAGTTGCCGATATCGGTGCCTTCCCACTCCTCGGGCAGCTCGATCATCTCCTTCGATTCCGGGGGAATGAAGGGGTGGTGCGAGCTCTGCGCGATCAAGTGCGCGTAGAACGGCTTATGATTCGCCTTCAAATTCGCGAGGATCGGCATCGTCTTGTCGTACAACACTTCATCCGACGGACCGAACGCGATAATGTCATCCTGTCCGAAGTACTCCATGTCATAGTAACGTCCGAATCCGAGCGCCGGATACATCTGGATCCGGTTCCAGAACTTCACTTCGTTCGTGTGCAGCGTGAACGTCTCGTACCCGCGGTCGGCCAATAAGCGAGGCAGGCTTGGAAGCTTCTTGCTGCCGTACGCTTGGGAGGCGG
This sequence comes from Paenibacillus antri, assembly GCF_005765165.1. NCBI lineage: Bacteria > Bacillati > Bacillota > Bacilli > Caryophanales > Paenibacillaceae > Paenibacillus > Paenibacillus antri. Next base: position 82,170 of record NZ_VCIW01000016.1, read on the forward strand.
CTTGCTGCGCGGGCGGATAGAAGCCCGTGTTGACGATAAATTCCGCGTCGGACGTATTGCCTTGCCCGATCGACTGGTACACGTTAGAGAAGTAGTAGCTGTTTTCGATCAGATCGTTCAGGTTCGGCGTGATTTCCTTCCCGCCGAGCTTCATGCCGATCAGGAAGTTTTGGTACGATTCCAACTGTACGACGATCAAGTTGCGTCCCTTGGCCGCTCCGAAGCCGTACGGGCTCGCAGGCAGCTCGACGTTCTTGACCGAGCGGACGGCGTCCGGCGTAATCGGCTCCGCGCCGGCGCCTGCGGCGTTGGCGTTCGCGACGCCCGTAAAAATCGTATGAAGCTCGTAGCTGACCAAGCCCATGCGCTCCGCCTGCTTCAGCTCGTTCAAGAGCGAGCCGTAGAACAGTCCGTACGCGACGATCGTCGCGGCGGATAGCCCCCAGATCGCGCCGAGCGCACGACCGTTCGGTCGAACGGCGGAAAACTTCGGAGCGGAGCGGAACAGCCGCAGCGCGAGATACAACGCCATGTCGGCGAAGTAGAGCAAGTAGAGCGGCTGCAGCAGGTCCAAAATACTGTCGCTGACGTCGAGTACCTGGTGCGCCTGCATAAAGGCGTGGTACGTCACGACGATGCCGAACTGCCGGAAGTAGACGATGACGGATACCATCGCCGCCGACAAGATCGCGTTCAGCGCGAAGTAGGCCAGCAGCTTCTTGCGTTCGTTCCGGAAGAAAATCTCGACCGGGATCGTGAACAGAAGAAGCGAAGGAACGGCCACCTTCAAGCAATCCAACGGATTCAAGTTGTCGAAGATGAAAAATTGCAGTCCGTAATATTTCAATATCAAGACGAGCGTAAACGCGACGATCGGCGCGGACGCATAAGAAAACAAACGTCTCATCGTGAAGAATCACCCCACTCTTTCTATCTATAGACGCACGATGAACGAACAATGTTTTCATTATAGCGGACTGCGTTCGAATTGCAACGGACATAAGAAGGGGGATTTGCCCGACCAAAGGCCAAATCCCCCTAATATTTCCACCTATCGATGCCGTTTGTAGAATTGCTTTCTCATGATCTTCGTAGCGAGGATTCCCGAACGACGAGGCGATGGGGAATGATGTGGCGAAGCGCATGGGACGGATGCTCGTGTTGAATGAAGCGAATCAATTCTTGGGAAGCGGTGTATCCTAACTGGTAAATCCCGATATCGATGCTGCTGATCGGAGGCGTCGCCAGCTCCGAGAAGACGATGTTGTTAAAGCTGACGAGGGCGATATCCTTCGGCACGCTGTATCCGAGCTCGACGAGGCCGCAGAGAATGCCGAACGTGACGACGTCGTCGACGACGACGAGAGCGGTCGGACGTTCCGGCAAGCCCATGAGCAGCGACATCGCCCGGTATCCGCTTTCCTGTAGAAATTCGCCTTCCACGATCCAATCGGAACGTACCGGCAAGCGGGCTTCCCGCACCGCCTTGGTATATCCCGCGAGTCGATCCCGCGAGACGATCAAATTCGGGGGGCCGCTCACGAAGCCGATCCGCTCGTGGCCCTGCGAGATGAGATGGCGCGTAGCGTCGTATGAAGCCTGAACGTTGTCGTTGTCGATCGTCAGGATGTCGGGGTAGTCCTCGTTGCGGCCGATAATGGCGAACGGGAAGTCCGCTTCCTTCAGCATCGCGATGACGGGATCGTTCGCTCTCGAATACAGAAGCAGAATGCCATCGACGCGCCGCCCTCTCACAAGGCGCGTGACCGTCTCCAGCTCTTCGCGTTCGGTCGTGCCGGTGGCCATCAATAGATCGTACCCGGACCGGGTCGATTGCGTGACGATGCCGCGGATCACTTCCGAGAAGAACAGGTTTTGGAACAGCTCGTCCGCCGGACGAGGCAAAATGACCGCGATCGTGCTCGTCGTCCGAGATACGAGGCTCTTAGCCATCATGTTCGGATGATAGCCGATTTCGTCCATCACCTTTCGGACTCGAAGGGAGGTTTCTTCGCTGATGCGGGGGTGGTTCGAGATGACGCGGGAGACGGTCGAGGGGGAGACCCCGGCGCGTTTCGCGACGTCTTTAATAGTAACGGTCATGATGACCAACTCCTAAAGGGTTGAATTCATTGTGTGCAATCGTTTTCACCTTCTTTTCATCTTACTGCAGAATGAGCGGAATGTAAACGGGGGAAAGAAGGGCAGAACATCGGTTAAAAACGAATCAATCGGGAGAATTCATAAGGTTTACGCTTTGAAACGAATCGAAATGACTGAATATCGCAAAATATGGGGAAATTCAATTTGTGCAAACGATTTACCATCTGGGCTATAATCAGAACAGCAAACCGGCATAAAGCGTTTACATATTTCCATTCAGGTGCTGTGAAAACGATTGAACAGCCATCTTTCGGCATTCGATGGGAAAATATAGTGAACAACCGTTTGCATAACTACATCTTGTAAAGAAAGCGGGTCGACAAGCGCAATGAACAAAATGAAGAAACCTTGGTTCGTCATGGCTTCGTCTATGGTGTTGGCATTGGCGGTTTCGGCGTGCGGCGGCGGCAATGCCGGCACGACGGAGGAAGCGCCGGCGGATGAAACCCCGGCGGCGGAGACGCCTGCAGAGCAAACGGCCGATACGGGAGAGCTGAAGCCCGAGGAAGGCGCGAAGCTGCTCGTATGGGAGTCCGCCGATCAGAAGGCGTTCATCGAGGAAGTCGCGAAAGCGTTCAAGGAAAAATACGGCGTAGACGTCGAGTGGTCGGACGTCGGTCCGGATAAATCGGTAGCGCAAATGATTACGGACGGTCCTGCGGGCGTCGGCGCGGACGTATTCGCGGCGGTGCACGACCGTACGGGCTCGGCCGTAGCGGCGGGCGTCATTATGCCGAACGACGTGTTCGAAGCGGACACGAAAGCGTTAATGTCGGAGACGGCGCTGAGCGCGGTCACGGTCGACGGCGTGCTTTACGGCTATCCGTACTCCGTCGAGACGACGGCCGTTTACTACAACAAAGATTTGCTTCCCGAAGCGCCGACGGACTGGAACGGCGTCGTCGAATTCGCGAAGACGTTCAATAAACCGGCGGAAAACAAATACGCGTACATGTGGCCGGCGGGCAACGGCTACTGGAGCTTCGGCTTCTTCGGCGGCTACGGCGCGTACGTGTTCGGCTCGAACGGCACGGACCCGAACGACATCGGCATGAACACCGAAGCGGCGGTTGAAGCGGGCAAGTTCTACCAGACGCTGAATCAAATTCTTCCGTTCAAGACGGGCGATATCACGGACGACGTTCGCAAGAGCTTGTTCGAACAAGGTAAGCTCGCGATGAACACCAGCGGTCCATGGGATAAAGAGTCGTTCAAGAGCATCGTTCCGAATCTCGGCTTGACGACATATCCGACGCTGCCGAACGGTCAACCGATGAAGCCGTTCTCCGGCGTGAAAGCTTACTTCGTCAACGCGAACTCGAAATACCCGATCGCCGCTCGCCTCTTCGCGCAGATGGCTTCTTCGGAAGAGTTCCAAAAGAAAAATTACCAGATGACCGGCGTGCTTCCGGCGGCGAAGGCTCTCGCGGAAGATCCGGACATTAAAGCGGACGAATTCACGGCGACGTTCCTCAAACAGTTCGAAAACTCCGTGCCGATGCCATCGATTCCGGAGATGTCGAACTACTGGACGACGATCGACCCGGCGCTCGCCTCGATCTGGAACGATAACGCGGATCCGAAGACGGCGCTCGACAGCATGGTGCAGCAAATGAAAGATTTGGCGGCGACCGCGAAATAAGCAATAGCAACGAAGAAATCACCCGCCGGGTTGGCCGGCGGGTGATTTCCAATCGTATGAACCGAAGGGGCTGATATGTTCATGAAGCAGCGCAGCGCGCCGAGCGCCGGATCGGCATCGGGCGGCACGACGTCGTTCGCCAGAACGGCCGCCGTACTTTCGCTTTTCGTAATGGGATTAGGGCAATGGTTTAATAGACAGTACGTGAAAGGTTTATTGTTTTTCCTCGTTTATATCGTAGGTTTACTGTATACCTTCGTTGTGCTCCCTCGGAATATTCGCGGATTGATAACGCTTGGAGATAAAGCGGCAGGCTTCGGGAAGAACGCGCAAGGGCTTACCGTGCTGCTGCCCGGAGATCATTCTATTTTCTTGATGATCTACGGTTTGATCGCTCTGATTACGTTTCTGATTTTCCTGTTCGTCTGGTTCTTGAACGTGCGCGACGCGCACCGCAACGGCAAGCTGCGCGACGCGGGCAAGCCGGTGCCGAACTTCGGACAATCGATCCGGGGCATGCAAGAGAAGAGCTTCCCTTACCTGCTCCTCACGCTTCCGGGGCTCGGCGTCTTGTTCTTCACGATTCTGCCGATCGTCTTCATGATCTTGATCGCGTTCACGAATTATTCCGCGCCGAATCATATTCCGCAGAAAAATCTCGTCGACTGGGTCGGCTTCAGCACGTTCTCCAACTTGCTCGTATATTCGCAATGGGCATATACGTTCTGGAACGTTCTCGCATGGACGATTATTTGGGCGATCGTCGCGACGGTCACGTGTTATTTCGGCGGGATCTTCGTCGCGATGCTTATCCAGCAGAAGGGCATTCGGTTCAAAGGGATGTGGCGCACCATCTTTATCATTCCATACGCCATCCCGCAATTTATTTCCTTGCTCATCATGAAAAACCTGTTCAACTCCCAGCTCGGTCCGATCAATCAGTATTTCCGGCTGCTCGGGCTCGAAGGGCTGCCTTGGCTCATCCATCCGTTCTGGGCGAAAGTGACGATCGTCGCCGTCAACATGTGGATCGGCGTGCCGGTGTCGATGGTGCTCGTGCTCGGCATTCTCACCGCGATTCCGAAGGATCTGTACGAAGCCGCCGAGGTTGACGGCGCTTCCGCGTTCCAGAAGTTCCGCAACATTACGATGCCTTACGTGCTGTTTGCGACGGCGCCGCTGCTCATTATGCAGTTCGCCGGCAACATCAACAACTTTAACGTCATCTACCTGCTCACGAAGGGCGACCCGAAGACCGGGGAGTATGCATTCGCCGGGACGACCGACTTGCTCGTCACCTGGCTGTATAAGCTGACGCTCGACAACCAGATTTATAACGTCGCTTCGGCTGTCGGCATCCTGATTTTCATCTTTATCGCGTCCTTCTCGATTCTGAATTTCCGACGCACTCGGTCGTTCAAAGAGGAGGATATTCTGCAATGAATAAGAGCAAAAACGGAGTCAAGCTGTTCTTCAGCTACCTGCTGTTGATCCTTGTCGCGATATGCGTGTTCTATCCGACCCTGTGGATCATCATGTCTTCCTTTAAAGTAGGGAATTCGCTGTTCAGCGAGACGCTCATTCCGAAGCAGCTCACGCTGGAGCATTACGCGGATTTGTTCAAGGATCAGAAAGACCGGGATTTCCGGTTCGTGCAATGGTATTGGAATACGATCAAGGTCGCGACGATCTCGATGGTGCTCGGTACGCTCGTGCAGCTGCTGACGGCGTACGCGATATCCCGATACCGGTTCTACGGACGGAAGACGCTCATGACGACGATTTTGATTCTCGGCATGTTCCCGGGCTTCATGTCCATGATCGCGACGTATATCATTTTGATGCAGCTCAATCTGCTCGGGACGCACGGCGCGCTTATCCTCGTATACACGGCGGGAGCGGCGCTCGGGATGTTCGTAGCGAAGGGGTACTTCGACACGCTGCCGAAGGCGCTCGAGGAATCGGCCCGCATCGACGGGGCGGGGCATCTGAAAATTTTCTTCAGCATCTTCCTGCCGTTGTCGCGCCCGATCATGACGTACGTGGCGCTTACGACGTTCGCCGGCGCATGGGTCGACTTCATCTTCGCCCGCCTCATCTTAAGTAAAGCTCGCGACCAGTGGACGTTGGCCGTCGGTCTCGTCGAGATGGTCGACACGTATACTTCGACGGAATTCACGCTGTTCGCGGCCGGTTCGGTACTGGCGGCGATTCCGGTGACGGTGCTGTTCATGGCGCTGCAGAAGCTGTTGGTCGAAGGACTTACGGCGGGGGCGACGAAGGGATGAAAATTCGGAAAACGATCGGGGCGGCGGCGCTTGCCGCCGCCCTTCTTGCCGGCTGCGCGGGCGGAGATTCCTCCGCCGATGCCGGACCGCCTTCTCGCGTCTATTACGAGATATTCGTTCGGTCGTTCTACGATACGAACGGCGACGGCGTAGGCGATCTGAACGGCGTGACGGAGAAGCTCGACTATCTCGAAGCGCTCGGGGCGGAGGGCATCTGGCTCATGCCGGTCAACGCGTCGCCGAGCTATCACGGATACGACGTGACGGATTACTACGCGGTGAACCCCGACTACGGGACGCTCGATGACATGAAGCGGCTGCTAAGCGAAGCGGAGAAGCGCGATATCAAAGTGCTGATGGATCTCGTCGTCAACCATACGAGCGTACAACATCCGTGGTTCTTAGCGTCCGCTCAGGGACCCGAGTCGGAGAAGCGCGACTGGTACGTGTGGGCCGACGACGCGACGAACGCGAACGATCTGAGCGCGACCGGCGCAGGGAAAGCATGGCACGCGAACAACGGCGGTCATTATTTGGGCGTCTTCTGGGACGGCATGCCGGACCTCGACTTCGACAACCCGGCCGTTCGCGAGGAGATGAAGAAGATCGGTTCGTATTGGCTCGAGCTGGGGGTCGACGGCTTTCGGCTCGACGCCGCGAAGCATATTTACGAGGACGTGCAGGCCGACGCGAAGAAGGCGGAGACGGCGGAAGCGAACGTTGCTTGGTGGCAGGAGTTCCGGGCGGCCATGGAGGAGACGAATCCCGACGTGACGCTGATCGGGGAAGTGTGGGACGCGCCCGCCGTCGTAGCGCCGTACTTCGACGGCGCGATGAGCTCGGCGTTCAATTTCGAGCTGGCGGGCCAGTTGCTCTCGATGGTTGGCGCGGGCTCGTCGGCGAACGTAGCATCCCGCTTAGAGCGGATTTACGGCCTCTACGAGGAGGCGTCGGGCGGCGCGTTCACCGATTCGATCTTTCTGGCGAACCATGACCAGAACCGGGTTATGACCGTCCTGAACGGCGACGAAGGGAAAGCGCGCGCCGCGGCGGCGCTGCTGCTGACGCTGCCTGGGAACCCGTTCCTCTACTACGGCGAAGAGATCGGGATGCGCGGCGCGAAGCCGGACGAGCACATCCGAGAGCCGATCCCGTGGACGAAAGACCGAACGTCGCCGGGGAACGCATCCTGGCTGATCCCGAAGCATAACGGCGGCGACGCCGCTTCCGTAGAAGAGATGATGGCGGACGATGCGTCGCTCTTCCATCACTATCGAAGGCTGATCGAATACCGGAAGAAGGACGTCGCGCTTCGCGGCGGGGCGCTTCGATCGCTGAAGGTCGGGGGCGGCTTGGAGTCGTTCCTGCGGGAGACGGAGGACGGAGACGCCTCGCTCGTCCTTCACAATGTGAGCGCGAACGCGCTGTCGGTCGATCTCGCCGAGACGGAGGAAGCGAAACCGTTCGATTCCCTCGCCTTCGCGACGTCTGCGGACGCCTCGCTCGACGGAACCGTCGCGAAGCTGCCGCCGTACAGCGCCATGATTCTAAAAAAATAACGGAGAATGAAGGATGCCGCCTCCGCGACGGCATCCTTTTTCTGGATTTTCGTGACAATAGTCATGACGTAAATGTCTTGAAAACAAAAAGTTAGCGGCTATACTTGTATTTATGCTATAAATCATCTATTTACTTACAATTCACTAGATTTTGCGATAGGAAGGAAGCGGATCCATGCCGAAAGTCTTCAAGAACGCGATTGCGATTCCCGGAATCCTCGCCTTTATTCTCGTCTTGGCGATGATGCCCGTCATGCTGCAAGAGAGCGGCGGCACCGGCGTCGACGCGCTGCGGATCGTCTGGTCGAACGGAATGCATCAGCTTCGGGAGTATGCGGCCGGCTTCGCGACAGGCGAATCGTTCCGATTTTTTACGGGCAAAAACGAGTTCTCGTTCTGGAGCGAAATCGGCGGTTACTTTTCCGTTTCCTTCCTTTACATTGCGGGAGGCGCGCTCGCCGGCACGACGCTCGGCATCCTCGTCGGATTGGCGTTCGCGTATTCGCGCAGCGAGTGGTGGAAGCGAATCGTCGAGATCACAGGCGTTTTGCCGGATTTCGTCATTATTATTTTGCTTCAATTCACCATCGTTCAAATCGCGAAGGAAACCGGCGTCGTCGTTTTTCGGGTCGCGAACTTCTCGACCGACCAGCCTCCGGCCATCATGCTGCCGCTCGTTTCCATGATCATCATTCCTACGTTATATATGATTCGAAACGTCGCGCTGCAAACGCGTTTAACGTTGACGGAGGACTATATCGGGAACGCCAAAGCGAGAGGGCTCGGCAAGGCGTATATTACGTTCTTCCATGCGCTTCCGAACGTGCTTCCATTCATTAAAGCGGACCTGCATAAGTTTATGGGCATCATGGTCGGAAACCTGTTTATCGTCGAATATTTCTACAATTTAAGAGGCGTCACGAAGCTTCTGTTCGCCGACGGTTTTCTAGGCTACTACGGTTATCAGTACGACCTCGTCGTGAACGGTTTGATTACGTTGCTCGTCATGTACGGACTTTTATACGGACTTCTGCGGTTGTACATTTTCGGATGGGAGAGAGGGGTCGCGCGATGAACAAGTCGCTGTTGTTCGGTTTGATCGTCACCGCCGTTATGTTGGCGGCGGCGGCGTTCGGCCCCAGGTTCGCTCCGCACGGGCTCCAGGATCAGGTCGAAATTCACTTCTTCATTAACGACAAGGGAGAGGGCGACATGATCGCGCCGCCGGTGGCGCCGAGCAAGGAATATCCGTTCGGGACCGATCGGAACGGGTACGATATCTTGACGAAGCTGCTTCACGGCGCCAAATACACCGTATTTCTGGCGATCGGCATCGCGCTGGCCCGCGTGCTGATCGGCGGCATCGCCGGGATGTTCCTAGGATACTACGGTAACGTTTCGGCCTCGGTCAAACGGAAGCCGATTCCTTATTGGAACGTCCTGAACGGCATCCCGGTATTTTTGATCATTTGGTTCATCGTCTACGGAATCTCGTATAATCCGACCGCGTCCCCCGCCTACTTGGCGATCGTATTGGGCTTCATCTTCGTCGCGATCGGACTGCCTGCCGTCATCGGGCCGGTCCGGGACAAAGCCGTCGAGATCAAGGAACGGCAATTCGTGCTGGCTTCGAAGTCGATAGGAGCGAACCATTGGACCATCATTCGTTCCCATCTCTTCCCGCATCTGAAGGAAAGCTTCGTCGTGTTGTTCGTCAACGAGATCATCCTGACCTTAACGTTGTTCGGGCAGCTGGCGATCTTCAACATCTTCGTCGGAGGCACGATCATGACGTTCGACCCCGTCGAATACATCACCCGGACGAACGAGTGGGCGGGGCTCATCGGCCAGGCGCGGAACGGAATATACGTGCATCAATGGATTTTGTTTTTCCCGCTGGCCGTCTACGTGACGCTGATCGTCGGTTTTTACTTCGTATCCAAGGGCCTCGAGACGTTATATAAGGATAAATACAGCAAGTTCTCGCATATTTAAGCATCTTCTCGGGCTCCGCCGCGGCGGAGCCTCTTTCTTATTTTCGAATCGTTACCTTCGTCCCGACCGTAATATGGCGGTACAGCCATTCCACGTCTTTGTTTTGCATGCGGATGCAGCCGGAGGAGACGCTCTGACCGATCGACCATGGACGGTTCGTGCCGTGGATGCCGTACCGATATCCGCCCGTATTCGGGACGGCGAGGCCGAGCCAGCGGGTGCCGAACGGATTCCGCTTGTCTCCGCCCGGAATGTTCGACTTCAAATACCACGGGTTCTTGATCTTTTTCGCGATGGCGAAATCGCCTTCCGGCGTAAGGTTACCCTTGCCCGTAGCGACGGGGAACCTCCTCACCGGGGTTTCGTTCACATAGACGATTAGCGTATGCCGGGATTTGTCGATGACGAGCGATAATTCGTCTTCGTTCGGTTCCGCGCCGGCGATGCCCGCTTCGGCTGAAGGAACGGCGAGTCCGATCGCGAAGAACGCGACGAGGAGCAGGAGCAGAGCGGCGCGACGACGGTTTGGAGCGGTAATGGCGAGTCATCCTTTCTGGCGTTTCGAAAAAGTCACCGTAACTCGCATTATTTTCCCACGAACTTCGATTTTTATATGCGGCTCCTCGGGTCATACTAATCCCGAAACGAATGGAGGTGTGTCCGATGGCGCGTAGAAACAACCGCAATCGTCTGCTGGTGCCGGATTCCCGCGCGGGAATGTCGGCGTTCCGAACCGAGGTGCTTCGGCGGGAAGGGTATGCGGTCGATCCGTCCCGGCCGAACGACGCGAAGTACGAGGTGGCGCAATCGATCGGCGTTCCGTTGGAGCGCGGCTATAACGGGGGGCTGGATACCGAGGCGGCCGGGAGAGTCGGCGGCGCCATCGGCGGCCTCATGGTGCGCGAGCTGGTGAAGCTGGCGCAGCAGCAGTTAGCCGAGCAACGGCGATAACGGGAGGAGCGAACAGGGCGATGAAGAGAAATCCGTACCGGAAGCAACCGAGCAGAAGTTATAACGAGCTGCATAACATGGCCGAATTCGCGGAGGAGCATACGACGCTTCGTCCTTCGAAGGCGAAGGCGTTCCCTCCGAGTTTGAACCAGATCCCGAAGAAGATCACGGAATAAGGAAGAAGCAATCGGCGCGCGTCCGTTAACCGCCGCGTCGATTGCTTCTTTTTCATGATTTACAGAGGATGACGGCGGATAGGGGCGGGATGCGAAGGAGGCCGTCGGCAAGGTCCGCTGCGGCGAACGGTACGTCGGAAGCTCGGCTGCCGTCGCACAGCGACTGCCACCGGCCGCCTTCCGGAAGCTGCAAGGAGACAGGGGACGTTAAGGCGTTGAACGCCGCGGCGTAGATGCGGAATCCCCGGTCGTTCGCCGGCCCCTGAAGCGTATAGGCGATGACGCCGGCCGGCGAGTCGACGATGCGCAGCGCGGAGCGGATCGCTTCCGCCGTCGGTAGCCGGAACGCCGCATGCGAACGGCGCAACGCCAGCAGTCCTCTTACATAATCGATATGCTCGCGATTGGATGCCGCTCGGCTCCAGTCGAGCCGATTGACTTCGTCGGGCGAGCGATAGCTGTTATGCTCCCCGCGTTTCGTTCGGAGCCATTCCTGCCCGGCATGGAGCAGCGGAATGCCTTGCGATGCGAGCAGCAGCGCCGCGGCCAGACGCTGCATGGCGGCGCGCGCCGTTTCGTCGCCGTCGCCGTTCGAGAGGGCGAGCCGATCCCACAGCGTATGATTGTCGTGCACCTCGACATAATTGATCGTCTGTTCGGGCTCGGCCGCATGTCCGGAAATGCCTCGGCCGTAGTCGATGCCCCCGACGACGCCGGTCCAGACGTCGTGCGCCCTTGCGCCCTCGCCGCCGACGAAGCCGCGTTCCGCCGCATCGAAGACCCCGCCCCGAACGCCGTCGCGGAACCGGTCGTGGAAGAAGCCGACGCGGGGGAGAAGACGCGCGTTCGGAAGCGCCGCTTTCCGTTCCTCCGGAAGCGGCGTGTCGAGCACCCAGCCTTCCCCGTACAAGAGGATCGTCTCGTCGACGGCGTCCAGCCGTTCGCGGACGAGGCGCATCGTCTCGACGTCGTGAATGCCCATCAGGTCGAATCGGAAGCCGTCGACTCGATATTCCCGCGCCCAGTAAGAAATCGCGTCGACGATCAGCTTGCGCATCATCGCGCGCTCGGAGGCGGTGTCGTTGCCGACGCCGGTGCCGTTCGCCGGTCGCCCGTCCGCATAAGCCCGGAAGTAGTAACCCGGGACCAACTTCTCCAGGGCGGAGCGGCCGGCGGAGAAGGCGTGGTTGAACACGACGTCGAGCGTCACCCGGAGTCCGCGGCCGTGAAGCGCCTGAATGAGCGTCTTCAGCTCCCGCACGCGAACGGCGGGATCCTGCGCGTCCGTCGCATAGGAGCCCTCCGGCGCGAACCAGAATGCGGGGTCGTACCCCCAGTTGTAAAGCCGCTCCCGATCCGTCTCGTCGACCGAGACGAAATCGTTCACCGGCAGCAGCTGAATATGGGTGACGCCGAGCTCCGACAGGTAGTCGATCCCGGTCGGCAGGCCGCCTTGCGTTCGGGTGCCCTCCTCCGCCAATCCCAGAAACGTACCGGGCCGCGCGGCGCCGCTGTCCGGGTGCATCGTCGCGTCGCGAACATGCAGCTCGTACAGAACGGCATCGGTCGCGGCGGCGAGCGGGGGGCGGTCGTGCGCCGTCCAGCCGTCCGGCGCCGCGCGCGCCGGATCGACGACCGCGCCGCGGCGGCCGTTCGCCGACAAGGAGCGGGCATACGGGTCGACCGCTTCGCGCCATTCCCCGTCGATCAACACCTTATATGTATAAAATAGGCCATGCCGATCTCCCGGCAGACGATAGATCCACGTCCCTTGACGCGAAGGCGTCATCGGTCGTTCCTCCGGCGCATCGTCCGGACCGCCCGGATAGAGCGCAAGCGTCGCTATCTCGGCCGTCGGCGCCCAAAGGCGGAACGTCGTTTCGTCCGGCGCGTACGTCGCGCCGAGATCGTCGCCGTCGTATGCATAGTGACGCTCGAATTCGGGATCGTCGAACATCCCGCGGAGCGTGACGTTCGCCTCGGGCAGTTCCCCGTCGCGGACGACGTACCGCTCGAGGACGGACAGCGCCGCGGCCGTCTCGATCCGGTACGCGCGCGGACCGACGGCGACCGTCTCGGCGATGGGGACGACCGCGCCGTCCGCCGTCGTCAGCGTCGGCTCGGGCCGCCGGTCGCCGCTCGATCGCCGGTTGATCGTCGCGAGAATCGTCCGCCGCGACGTCATCGTCGCTTCGACGACGCGGGGCCTTCTGCGCCGCCATGCCAATTCGGCGTCCGTATATAATCGTTCGTCCCCTTCGACGATCCATACCTCCGCATCGCCGCTCTCGTCCAGCTCCTCGACGAATCGGTCGTGTCCGACTTCCCGTTCGGCCCAGTCGTCGCCGCCGGCGGATCGGCGCAGCAGCAAGCCGATGCGGGTGGCGCCGGCCATATCGTCCAAGACGACGACGGCCTTCGCCCCGAACGCGTCGCGCTCCTCGAACGGGAAGCCGCAGCCCTCCTCGCCGTCCGGCCAAGCCCAGACGTTCCACAACTCGTAATTTTCATCGAACCGGTAGTAATGCACGATCACTCTCGCTCGTTCCGTCTGCATGAACATGTTGTCGACTTCGCCTCTTTTCCGGATGTCCGTCCGTTCGCCCCTCGTCGTTCGCTAGGGATCGTCCTGCCTCGCTCTGATACCCATTGTAAGCGAATCGAAACGGCATTACACTCGCGATTTTTCGATTTCGAGACGAGTATGTTATCGTTAGAGTAAGCCGTACTAATCATTCTATGGTACAAGCGAAGGAGAGATGAAATTGCGGATTACGTTTTTAGGGCATGCCTGCTTCCTGGTCGAAGCGGACGGCAAGCGCGTGGCGATCGACCCGTTCCTGACGGGGAACCCGACGGCGCCGATCAAGCCGGAAGAGCTGAACGTCGACGGCATCGTGCTGACGCACGGCCATGGCGACCATACGTCGGACGCCGTCGCCGTCGCGAAGGCGAACGGCTGCCCGATCGTCGCGGTCGTGGAGCTGGCGTCCCTCCTTGCGCGGAAGGGAGCCGAGACCGTCGGCATGAACACCGGCGGAACCTACGAGTGGAACGGGATTCGCGTGAAGATGACGCAGGCGTTCCACAGCTCTTCTTACGAGGACGAAGACGGACTGCATTACGCGGGGCAACCCGTAGGCGTCCTGCTGACGATGGGCGGGAAGACGCTGTATCATACCGGGGATACGGCGCTGTTTTCCGACCTCAAGCTGATCGGGGAGCGGCATCGCATCGACGTGACGGCGCTGCCGATCGGCGGCCACTTCACGATGGATCCCGTCGACGCGTTGGATGCGGCGACGTGGATCGGCGCGAAGCACGTCATCCCGATGCATTACGATACGTTCCCTCCGATTCGACAGGACGGCGCGGCGTTCGTTCGACGTCTCGAGGAGCGAGGTTTGATCGGACACGCCATGAAGCCGGGAGAAACGTTAGAAGTGTAAGTGCAGAGAAGGATCGAGGGGCGGTTGGACAAGGATGGAGGAGAAACTGGGACTGGTGCTGGAAGGCGGGGGCATGCGGGGGGTGTATACCGGCGGCGTCCTGGAACGATTCATGGAAGACGATTTGTATTTTCCTTACGTGATCGGCGTCTCGGCCGGGGCGTGCAACGCCGTCTCGTATTTATCGAGGCAGCGGGGCCGCAACCGGCGCGTCACGATCGATTACGTCGGGCACCCGGAATACTTAAGCATTCGCAATTGGATTCGTAAGGGAAGCATGTTCGGCATGGATTTCATCTTCGATCGCATCCCGAACGAAATCGACCTGCTCGATTACGAGACTTTATTCAAGATTCGGGAGACGTTCGTCGCCGGGACGACCGACCCGGAGACGGGGGAGCCGGCGTATTTCGCGAACGACGTCTGGGCGCGGGACAAGCAAAGCTTCATGGCGGTGCTGCGCGCCTCCAGCAGCCTGCCGTTCTTTTCGCCGCCGGTCGACGTCGCCGGCAAGCCGATGTACGACGGGGGCGTCGCCGATCCGATTCCGGTGCGGAAGGCGCTCGAAGACGGCTGCGATCGCGTCGTCGTCGTGCTGACGAAGGACGCGACGTATCGGATCAAGCCGTTCAAGCGTCGTCGGCTGGCAGGGTGGATTTACCGGAAGTATCCGAAGCTCGTCGAGGCGATGATCCGCAGGGAGCGCGTCTACAATGATACGATGGCGCTCGTGCGGCGGTTGGAGGCGGAGGGACGCGCGTTCGTCCTTCAGCCGTCGAAGGCGCTGCCGGTCGGCCGGATGGAGAAGGACAAGGCGCTGCTCGGTTCGCTGTACGAGCTGGGCGAATCGGACGCCGAAGCGGCGCGCGGGAAGCTGCGCTCGTGGATTGCTTCGGGGGCGCCGGCGATCGTAAAGTGAACCCCTCCCCAATTGCGCTTGAACATGCGAAAGGAGCTCTCCATCGGAGGAGGAGAGCTCCTTTTTGGCATGTCGGATCAACGCGCGCGAATCTCTTGGCGCATGAAGCCGAGATAGGAGATGCCGAAGCAGATCAAGGTGCCCGCGACGAGCGCCGTCATCTGAGGCCAGACGAGAAGCAGGCTCTGGCCGAGCGGCAGCGGCGCCGGAATGGCGCCGACCGCTTGCTCCATCGTCAGGAAGCCGCTGATCGTGCGCATCTCCGGCACGAGCAGCGTACTGGTCGCCTCTTGGAACAGCGCGTTCGGGCTGACGCGCAGCAGCCACTGCGTCCAGGTCGCGGCCTCGTATTCGGTGGGCGGCGACAGCGCGCCGACGACGACGTTCACGAGAATCGGGTAGAACAGAACGAAGAAAATCCATAACCCGAGCCCCGACAACGCCGACGTCGCGGCGCTGCGCATCCGGACGGAGAACAGAATCGACAAGTTGAGCCAGAAGGCGACGTAGACGACGGACGCGAGCAGGAACAGGAACATCCGCGCGAATTGCTCCGGCGTCGGCGGAATGCCGGTCATCAGGATGCCGAGCGCCATGACGAGGAACCCCATCGCGACGAACAGCGTGCCGACGATGGCGAGCGCCGCGACGAACTTCGCGTTGATAATATAGTCGCGAGGCACCGGCTGCGCCAGCGTCCGGCTCAGCGTGCCGCGGCCGCGCTCGTTCTGGATCGCGTCGAACCCCATGCCGATGCCGAGCAGCGGGCCGAGGAAGCCGACGAACGTAATGAACGACGGAATCGTTCCGTCGGTCGCGGTGAACAGCCGCAAGAACAGAAACTGCTTCACCGTATCGTCCAACTCCGCGTTGCGATCGAGTCCGTTCAGCACCGCATAGATGGAGGCGATGCAGGTCAGTCCGACGATCAGGAGCAGGATGTTCGTGCGCCAGCTGCGGATATGGTCCGACAGCTCCTTGCGCACCATCGCGGAGAACGGGTGGTACGTCCGGTCCCGTTCCGGGGCGGCGAGCCGCGCGCGCAGCGCGGCCGGCCAAGATGCGAGCGGCGTCTTCATGCCGACCCCCTCCCTTCGAAATACCGGTGATAAATTTCGTCCAAGCCGAACGTCTTGCGCTTCAGCTCGTGCAGCTTCGCGCCGCGCTCGACGACGAGGCGCGCCACGTCGGCCGCCACGTCCCGCTCCGCGTCGATGACGAAGCCGCCGTCGCTCGCTTCGGCGCGGATGACGCCGCCGATCGAGCGCACGGCTTCCAACATCGCTTCGTCCGCCGGTTCGACCGTCGACTCGATGCGAATCGACTCTTCGCCGAACAACTCTCGGGACAGCTCGGAGATGCCTCCAAGGCCGACGAGCTTGCCCTTGACGAACAGGCCGACGCGATCGCAGATCGACTGCACTTGATGCAGATGGTGAGAGGAGAGCAGCACCGTCATTTGCCGTTCGCGCGACAGCGCCCGAATGAGGTCGAGCAGCTGCCTCATCCCCTCCGGGTCGAGGCCGAGCGTCGGCTCGTCGAGGATCATGACCTCGGGCTCCTTCATGAGCACGTCGGCGAGCCCGAGCCGCTGCCGCATCCCGCGAGAGTAGGCGCCTACCGGCTTGTCGCGCGCATCCGAGAGGCCGACGCGACTCAGCCATTTCTCGGCCCGCGCGCGGGCTTCGAACTCCGACAGCCGATTCAGCCGAGCGGTGTACATTAAATTTTCGAAACCGGTCCGGTCTTCGTAAAATCCGACGTCGTCGGGAAGATACCCGACCTTGCGCTTCACCTCGATCGACTGGCGTACCGAATCGAGGCCGCAGACGCTGACCTTGCCGTCCGTCGGCTCCGAGAGGCCGAGCAGCATCAAGATCGTCGTCGACTTGCCCGCGCCGTTCGGGCCGAGCAGTCCGAAAATTTCGCCCGGATAAATCGACAGGTTCAAGTCGTCGACCGCTTTCTGATCGCCGTATTGCTTCGTGACATGGTATAGGCGGATGATCGGTTCCTTCGCCGTCATCGCTTATCGCCTCCCGTACGTACGGAACAAATAGCCGAGTCCCCCGAGGACGACGACGATGATCAGAATGCCGAACCAGCCCCATACGACGGACGTCTTGACGCTGACGCGGAACTGCGCGTCGGAAGACGCTTCCGGAGCGGAAGCCTTAATGCTGAGCGCATAATCGCCCGCGAGCGCGGCGTCGGAAGCGTTCAGCGTCGCGACGACGGTCCGGGATTCTCCCGGCGGAATGGCGTCGATCTTCGCCGGCTCGAATTCGACCGTCCAATCGATCGGCGTGCTGGAGGACAGATCGACGTCCGTCAGCTCGACGGAGCCGGTGTTTTTCACGAGGAGCTCCAGCTTCTTGTCGCCTCCCGCCGTGACGTCCGTGCTGAGCAGCCCCGAAGGCGTCGTGAGCTCGATGTCGTACCGTCCGATAATCGCGGTTTGCAGCTCGAGCGTAGCCGACGTCGAACTCGTCTCCGCGACGATCGGAATCGTATACGTGCCGGCCTCGACCTGCTGCGGCGGCGTCACCTTCACCGACACCGTCTCGGTCGCGCCCGCTTCGACGTCGACGGAGGAGACGCGTTCGCCCGAGACGGTGAACGACACTTCCCAGCCGGCGCCCGGCGTCTCCGCGCGGAGGGCGTACATTTGATTTTCCGCGGTGCGGTTGCGCAGCGAAGCGCTATAGGTGAAAGACGCGTCGGCATGCCCTTCGATGTTCGGCTGCTCCGTCGTGAGCTCCGTCTCGTAGATGCCTTGCTCCGTCACTTCGATGGCGAGAGGGAGCGTATTGCCGTTGCCGGCCGACAGCGTGAACCGATAGACGCCGCGTTCCACCTGCAGCGGGACGTCGATGTCGAGCGTCGCCGTCGACGAGGCGTCCGGCTTCACCGCGATTTCGCGGGCGTTCTTGCCGCCGCTCGTCAATTCGTACGTCCATCCGTCCGGGAGGCCGATCACGGACAGCGTCGCCTTCTGCACGGCGTCGGTCTCGTTGATCAGCTCGACGTTGTGGGTGACCGATTCGCCGGGCGTCACCGCGATGAACGGCTGGGCGGCGTAGACGGTCAATTCGCCCGCCGCTCCGGCGGTTCCGGCCGGCAGCAGCGAGCCGACGAGCAGGAGGCCCGTCAACATCCATTTTCTCTTTGTTTTCCTCATCTTGCGAAAACCCTCCTTGGCGCGTTGTGGAAAATTTCCGATTTCGATAGTAGGGGAGAAAGCTGAAACGAAGATGAAAGAAAACTTAAAAAAAAGTAAAATGTGACCGTTTTGTGACCCGGCGATCTGTGGTATGGTGGTACGTAGAGGGCTGCGCCGGCGGCCGTTTTCAATTTTGGACGAGAAATGGACTGGCGCATCTTTGGAAACGCTTATATAATGCTTATAAAACGCTTACTTTACCAACCGTCGCGATCGAGAGGAGTGCAACGCCATGCAAGAGATGCATACGCACGAAATTATTCCGAGCACAGGCAAGCCATCGAACTTATCTTCTTACGAACAAACTTACGCTACTTTCCGGTGGGAAGACATTCATGCCGAGTTCAGCTGGCATACCACGGGAAAGGTGAATATGGGGTACGAAGCGATCGATAAGCATACGACGACGCATCGCCGGGACAAGACGGCGCTGATCTACGCGGACGACGGCGGCGCGCAGACGTTCACGTTCGAGGAGATGCGCAAGTTCTCGAACCGGTTCGGCAACGCGTTCCGCTCGCTCGGCGTGCAGAAGGGCGACCGCGTCTTCTTCTTCATGCCGCGGACGCCGGAAATTTACGCGGGCGTCATCGGCGCGCTGAAGATCGGCGCGATCGTCGGGCCGCTGTTCGAAGCGTTCATGGAAGGCGCGGTGGAAGACCGCCTCTCCGACGCGGAAGCTTCCGTCATCGTGACGACGAACGCGCTGAAGTCGCGCATTCCGAAGGAGCGTCTGCCGCATCTGAAGCATATCGTGCTGATCGACGGCGAGGGCGAGCTCGAGGACCGCGAAGCGAGCTACAAGGCGTTGATCGACGCGGCTTCCGAAGAGCTGGACATCGAATGGGTCGACCTCGAGCATCCGATGATCCTGCACTACACGTCCGGATCGACGGGCAAGCCGAAGGGCGTGCTGCACGTGCACGGCGCGATGCTGCAGCAATACATCACCGGTCACTGGGTGCTGGATCTGCGGGAAGACGACGTCTATTGGTGCACGGCCGATCCGGGTTGGGTAACCGGCACGTCGTACGGCATCTTCGCGCCGTGGCTGAACGGGGCGACGAACCTGATCCGAGGCGGACGGTATTCTGCCGACCGTTGGTATTCGACGATTCAAGATTACAAGGTTACGGTGTGGTACAGCGCGCCGACCGCCTTCCGGATGCTGATGTCCGCGGGCGACGACGACGCGGAGCGCTACGATCTGACCAGCCTTCGTCACGTCTTGTCCGTCGGCGAGCCGTTAAATCCGGAGGTTATCCGTTGGGGCATGAAGGTGTACAAACAGCGGATTCACGATACGTGGTGGATGACGGAGACGGGCGCGCATATGATCGTGAACGTGCCTTCCATGGACATTCGTCCGGGTTCGATGGGGAAACCCATTCCGGGCACGAAAGCGGCGATCATCGACGACGAAGGCAACGAAGTGCCGCCGTACACGCTCGGCAACCTGGCGCTGCAAGCCGGTTGGCCGTCGATGATGCGCCGCATTTGGAACAACCCGGCGAAGTACGAAGAGTACTTCAAGCTGAAGGGCTGGTACGTCTCCGGCGATTCGGCCTATATGGACGAGGACGGATACTTCTGGTTCCAAGGACGCGTCGACGACGTCATCAATACGTCCGGCGAGCGGGTCGGACCGTTCGAGGTCGAGAGCAAGCTCGTCGAGCATCCGGCCGTCGCCGAGGCGGGCGTCATCGGCAAGCCGGATCCGCTGCGCGGCTCGATCATTAAGGCGTTCGTCTCCCTCCGGGAAGATTACGTCGAGACGCCGGAGCTGCTCGAGGAGCTCAAGCAGCACGTCAAGACGGGGCTCGCCGCGCACGCGGCGCCGCGGGAGATCGAAGTGATCGACAAGCTGCCGAAGACGCGCTCGGGCAAGATCATGCGCCGGGTGTTGAAAGCGAAGGAGCTGGGCTTGCCGCTTGGCGACCTTTCCACGATCGAGGACTAATGGTACAGTTATAGCAGGGCGGAGCGGGCTGAATAGCCCGTTCCTTTTTTTTTTGTAGAGGAGGCATTCCGGCAAGATGGACAACGGAACCGAGTTGGAAAAGGTGAAAAGATGGATCGCGGACAGCGAACGCGTCGTCTTCTTCGGCGGCGCCGGAACGTCGACCGAAAGCGGCATTCCCGACTTCCGATCCGCGGCGGGCTTGTACAACGCGGCGCAAGGGAAAGGCGTGCCGCCGGAGGTCATGCTGTCGCATACGTACTTCATGGAGCAGACGGAGTCGTTCTTCGAGTTTTACAAGAGCCGAATGATTTATAAGGAGGCGGTTCCGAACGCGGCGCATCGAGCGTTGGCTTCGCTCGAGCGGGCCGGAAAGCTGAAGGCGGTCGTCACGCAAAACATCGACGGACTTCACCAAGCGGCGGGAAGCCGGACGGTGTTCGAGCTGCACGGGTCCGTTCGCCGGAATCGGTGTATGGATTGCGACGCGTTCTACGATCTTGAGGACATGCTGGCGCTCGGCGGCGTCGTGCCTCGGTGTTCGGCGTGCGGCGGCGTCGTGAAGCCGAATGTCGTGCTGTACGAGGAGCCGCTCGACCAAGCGACGTGGGCGAGGGCGCTCGAGGCGATTCGCGAGGCGGATCTGCTGATCGTCGGCGGAACGTCGTTGACCGTGTATCCGGCCGCGGGGCTCGTCGACGAATTTCGCGGGGCGCGTCTCGTGCTGATCAACCGCGACGAGACGGGGTACGACACCCGGGCCGGAGCGATCTTCCGCGGATCGATCGGCGAGACGCTGGGGGAATTGACGTCCGCGACGTGAGACGGTTGTCGAGGGAACCTTTTCCATGTATGATGACACCATAAACCGACGGGAAGAGGCGGAAGCGCGATGAACCGATATAACCCCGAACGCATTCGCAAGATGCGCAGCACGATCCGCGCCCAAATCGTCGAGGCGATTTTGGACGACTTCGACGAAGGGCTGATGGAGCTGTCGACGGAAGCCCGCGCCGCGAAATACAAGAAGATGGCGGAGAGCGCCTTCCGCTTCTTCCGCGGCAGCGCGTATTTGTTTTATTTCGACGTGGCGCACGTGCCGTTCCCGTACCATACGCCGACGGATAAGCCGACTTGGATACAGGGAGACTTGCATTTCGAAAATTTCGGCGCGTTCCGGAGCGGCAGCGGGGAGATCGTTTACGACATTAATGATTTCGACGAAGGATATCTAGGCTCCTACCTGTACGATCTGCTTCGAATGAGCGTCAGCATTAAGCTTGTCTGCGAGACGCTCCAGTTCGACGAGGAGCAGACGGACGAGGCGATCCATACGTATCTGAAGTCTTATAACAAGCAGATCCGCCGATTCGCGGCGCGTAAGGACGATATGCAATCGATGCAGTTCACCGCGGAGCATACGTCTGGCCCGATTCGTAAGCTGCTGAAGAAGCAGGAGAGCCGTTCGGCCGGCGCGTTCCTCGAAGAGGTGACGGAACGGACGTCGGCGCTGCGGAAGTTCAGCCGCACCGCGGAGCTCGTGCCCGCCGAGGCGGAGGAGCGGGATGAGCTGAAAACTTCATGGCGTGAGTATTTAATGACATTGAATGAATCGGCGCGAGTTGCGGATGAGATGTTTTATGCCATTAAGGACGTGGCGGTCAAACATGGCTCGGGTACGGCGTCGATCGGCCTCGACCGGTACTATGTGCTTATCGAGGGCCATCGGGATCCGGAAGGAACCGACGACATCGTGCTTGAAGCGAAGGAGGTTCGAGCGCCGGTGCCGGCGTACTTCCTTCCGTACAGCGAGCCGTTTTGGGAACGCTACGCGCATCACGGACGCCGCGTCGCCGCCACGCAACGTGCGATGCAGCACGCGGCCGATCCGTTCTTGGGTTGGTTTACGATCGCCGATCGGCACTTCTACGTCCGCGAGCGATCCCCTTTCAAGAAGCGGCTGAAGCTCGAAAAGATTCGTACGCACGACGATTTATTGACGACGCTGAAGCTGATGGGGCGCATTACGGCGAAAATTCATTCCCGCGCCGACAACGAGCTGCGGGATCGCGAGGGCATCCTCGATTACCATGCGGAGGCGGAAATCGCCGAGGCGATGGGGCCGGATCCCGATAAGTTCGCGGATACGCTGTCGCTGTGGGCGATGAATTACGCCGCGCAGGTACACGAGGATTACGGGATCTTCCGACAACTCGTCCAGCGCCGATTCGAAGGTCGACAGCTTGAAAATTCGGAAAGCGTATGAAATTATGGTTTCACAGCGGCTCGGCCGGCGAGCCGAGTCTCCGCATAATTTATAGACAGAAGGTGTAATGCCGCAGTGGACGCTCCCCTGATCCGAATCGAAGACATCCTCATCGCCCATTCTCGGGTGAAGGAACAAATTGTAGAAACCCCGTTGCAGCGCAACGCGGTGCTGTCGCAGCGGTACGGCTGCAACGTCTATTTGAAACGCGAGGATTTGCAGATCGTGCGCTCCTTCAAAATTCGCGGAGCCTATAACTTTATTCGAAGCTTGCCGGAGGACGTCGCGCGCCGCGGCGTCGTCTGCGCCAGCGCGGGCAACCATGCGCAGGGCGTCGCCTATTCGTGCAGCGCGCTCGGCATTCCCGGCGCGATCTTCATGCCGGCGACGACGCCGAAGCAGAAGGTGTCGCAGGTCGAGCGATTCGGCGGGAATCAGGTCGCGATCCGGCTCGTCGGCGATACGTTCGACGACGCCTTGGCCGAAGCGGTACGCTACGGCGAGGAACGCGGCATGACGTTCGTGCATCCGTTCGACCATCCGGCGATCATCGCGGGACAAGGCACGGTAGGCGCGGAGATCGTCGGCGCCTCGCAGGAGTCGATCGATTACGTGTTCGTCGGCGTCGGCGGCGGCGGTCTCGCGGCCGGCGTCGCGTCGTACGTGAAGAAGCTGAGCCCCGAGACGCGCCTCATCGGCGTCGAGGCGACGGGCGCGCCGACGATGCGAACCGCGTTCGACCGCGGCGAGATCGTCTCGCTCGAGGACATCGACCGGTTCGTCGACGGCGCCGCGGTGAAGCGGGCGGGCGAGCTGACGTACGCGATTTGCCGCGAGCTGCTCGACGACATGATCGTCGTGCCCGAGGGCAAAGTGTGCACGACGATGCTGGAGCTGTACAACGAGAATGCGATCGTCGTCGAGCCCGCGGGCGCGCTGCCGGTCGCGGCGTTGGACGCGTACCGCGATGCGCTGAAGGGCAAGACGGTCGTCTGCGTCATCAGCGGCGGAAATAACGACATCGACCGGATGCAAGAGATCAAAGAGCGGTCGCTGCTGTACGAAGGGTTGAAGCATTACTTCGTCATTAACTTCCCGCAGCGCGCCGGGGCTTTGCGAGAATTTCTGGACGGCGTCCTCGGGCCGGACGACGATATCGCTCGCTTCGAATATACGAAGAAGAGCAGCAAGGAGAGCGGCCCGGCGCTCGTCGGCATCGAGCTGAAGTCGCCGAGCGATTACGAGCCGCTCGTGTCCCGGATGAGGGAGAAGGGGATTTCGTTTCTTACGCTGAAGGATCACCCGGATTTATTTCATTTATTGGTGTGAACCTTTTTCGCTTTCCGTACGTCTATATTTTTGGAAAATATAGGAGGTCTACGGAGGGGAATCGAATTGTCTCATCGAAGTTGCAGTCGGAGAATCGGGACGGCGCTCGCGCTCATCCTGACGTTAGGGGCGGCGCTGGCCGCATGTTCGTTCGGGGGCGCGGCGGACGAGCCGGAAGAAGAAGAGAGCGCGACGATTAAAGTGATGTATTGGGACGAGCGGGCGTTCTATCAACAGTTCGGGAACTTGTTCATGATGCAGCACCCGAATATCGAGCTCGAGGTCGTCTCGACGCAAGGCATGTACAGTCCCGATACGAACCCGATCGACGCGCTGCGAAAGCTGATCGAAGAGGAGCAGCCGGATGTCCTGCTCATTAACGAATATTTCTTCGATCCGCTGTTCCAAGACGGTCTGTTGTACGAGCTCGAGACGTTGGTCGCTCAAGACGAAGGCTGGGTCGAGGGGATGCTGCCGACGGCGTTGGACAAGCTTCGGACTCTTGGGAACGGGAAGCTGTACGGTCTCGCGCCGAGCTTCTCCAGCAAAGCGATCTTCTATAACAAGTCGATGTTCGAAGCCTACGGCATCGCTCCGCCGACCGACGGCATGACGTGGGACGAGTTGATCGCGAAAGCCGAGCTGTTCCCGACCGACGGCGAAGCGGACGAGAGGGTGTACGGCTTAGACGCGTTCGGCGGCGCCGGCGTCGGCGGTTTTCTGCAGCTGGGCAGGGAGCAGGGACTGCAGTTTCTCGACGTGAACGCGAAGAAGGTCACGCTCGACACCGATGCATGGCGACGCGTCGCGGAGACGGCCCTGCGATTATCCTCCTCGAAAGCGATGTACGCGCCGGACCCGTTCAACCCGCAAATGGGCCAAACGTACGAGGATCACCTGCGCATGGATTTGTTTTTGACCGGACGGCTCGCGATGAAGCTTAGTTATTCGTATTATTTGCAAGAGTTGGCCGAAGGCATGAATCGGCTGGAGGAGGCCGCCGAGCTCGATTGGGACGTCGTGACGGAACCGATCAAGGCGGATGCGCCGAACGAGACGTCGTCGTTCCAATTCAACGACATCTTCGCGATTCATGCCCGCTCGACGAACGTGGACGCGGCATGGGCGTTCGTCAAGTTCATCCATTCCGACGAGTTTACGAAAGCGACGTCCCGGTTTCCGGTCGTGAGCGGACTGCCGATCCGGACGGAATATATCCGGAACGAAGAGGGCAAACGCCTCGAAGCGTTTTATGCGCTGTCGCCGAGCTCGGAGCGGCAGTCGATTCCGGGGATCGAACGGATTCCTTCCGGGTTCGACGCGGCGTTCTACCCGATGATGGAGAAGCATTGGACGGCGTTGACGAAGGAAGAAACGACGATCGACGAGGCGCTCGCTTTCATGGAGACGGAAGGGCAAGCGGCGTTGGATGCCGCGTTCGCCAACGAAGGAGAAGGAACGGAATGACCGGCGGCCGGGGCGCGCAACGCGCTCCGGCTGTTTTTCTATTCACAAACAAAATAAATATATGTTGGTGAAATCTTGACCTACATCAAACATCGGTGTATATTGTTTGTGTGGTGGCAAACAGATATAAACCACGTAGGGAGAGTGTAAAAGGTGGATTTGGAACGGCAGTTTTGGAACGCAAGCCCCGAAGAGCTGAAGCGCGGGTACGGCACGTATCCGGAACAAGGCGGTCACCGCTGCCTCGTCTGCGGCGAGTTCGCCGAATTCGGGCGGGTGTTCCCGATCGGCGAACACTGGTACGACGCGGAAGCGTACATGAAGCGGCACATCGCGGCGGCGCATAAGTCGATGTTCGAGTATTTACTGTCGCTCGACAAGAAGTGGACCGGACTGACGGACGTGCAGCGGGAAGTGCTTCAGCTGTTCTACGAAGGGCGCAGCGACGCGGACACGGCCAAGACGCTGGGAAGCAAGCCGGCGACGGTGCGGTATCACCGGTTTCATCTTCGGGAGAAAGAGAAGCAGGCCAAGGTGTTCCTCGCGTTGATGGCGCTGCTCGACGAGCGGCCGAAGGCGAATGCGGACGCGGGCGACAGCGAGCAAGAGGAGTTCGTCCCGATTCACCGGACCGCGACGACGATCGACGAACGGTACGCCATGACCGCGGAAGAGAACGCCAAGGTGTTGAAGACGTACTTCCCGTACGGCCTCGAAGGACCGCTCAAGGAGTTCCCGTCCAAGGAGAAGCGGAAGATCGCCGTGCTGCGCCACCTGATGACGCGATTCGAACGCAATCGGGTGTACTCGGAGAAGGAAGTGAACGCGGTGCTGAAAGACGCGTTCTCGGATTATGTGACGCTGCGCCGATACATGATCGAGTACGGCTTCATGGATCGCAAGGACGACGGCAGCGAATACTGGGCGAAGGGAGAAGCGATGCATGGATAAGGAAAGGAAGAAGGCGTTGGCCGCGGAATACGTGCTCTCGGAACGGCCTGCCGGCGTGTTTCGGCTCGTGCACGTCGAGAGCGGCAAATCTTTCGTCGGAACGGCGCCGGACGTGAACGCGATGAAAAATCGGCTCCTGTTCCAGCTGAAGATGGGATCCAATTGGATCAAGCCGTTGCAGAACGATTGGAACGAGTACGGCGAGGACGCGTTCCGCTATGAAGTGTTGGAGCTGTTTACACCGCCGGAGGACGGCATGTACAATTTGAAGAAAGAGCTGGAACGGATGGAGTTCGAATGGCTCGAACGGTTGCAGCCGTACGGAGATAAAGGGTACAACAAACCGCCGCACGATTCCTAATCGGGGCCGCCCCCGCAGACGTCGACAACGTCCGCGAGGGCGGCCCCTCCTTCGTTACGGGACGCCGCAGGCGCAGTTGAGGACCGGCCGCCGCGCCGCGGTCGCTTCGTCCAACCGCCTGACGTCCGTCGTATACGGCGCGTTCTTGACGAGCTCCGGGTCCGACTTCGCTTCCTCGACGATCCGAAGCAGCGTATCGGCGAACGCGTCGAGCGTCTCTTTGCTTTCGGTTTCCGTCGGCTCGATCATGAGGCACTCCTCGATATTGATCGGGAAGTAGATCGTCGGCGGATGGTATCCGAAGTCGAGCAGTCGCTTCGCGACGTCCAACGTCCGCACGCCGGTCGACGTCTTCAGCGACTTCGCCGATAACACGAATTCGTGCTTGCAGATTCGGTCGAACGGCACGTCGAACGCGGACGCCAGACGGCGGAACAAGTAGTTCGCGTTCAACACGGCGAGCTCGGAGACGCGGCGCAGGCCGTCCGGACCGTACGTGCGAATATAAGCGTACGCGCGGACCAGGATGCCGAAGTTGCCGTAATACCCCTTCACGCGGCCGATCGAGGCCGGGCGGTCGTAATCGAAACCATACGTTCCGTCCTCGCGACGCTCGACCGTCGGGATCGGGAGGAACGGCGCGAGATGCGCCTTCACCCCGACCGGGCCCGCGCCGGGACCGCCGCCCCCGTGCGGCGTGCTCATCGTTTTGTGCAGATTCAAGTGCACGACGTCGAACCCCATGTCGCCGGGACGCGCGATGCCGAGGATGGCGTTCGAATTCGCGCCGTCGTAATACAACAACCCCCCGGCGTCGTGCACGATCGATGCGATCTCTTCGATATGCTCTTCGAACAGGCCGAGCGTATTCGGGTTCGTCAGCATGAGCGCCGCCGTGTCGTCGCCGACCGCCGCTCGCAGCGCGTCGAGATCGACGAGGCCCCGGTCGTTCGACGGGATCGTCACCGTCTCGTAGCCGGCCGCCGTCGCGCTGGCCGGGTTCGTGCCGTGGGACGAGTCCGGCACGATCACCTTCGTGCGCGTCTCGCCGCGGCTTTCGTGGTACGCCCGGATAAGCATGAGGCCGGTGAACTCCCCGTGCGCGCCGGCCGCCGGCTGCAGCGTCACCCGGTCCATGCCGGTCACCGCCGCGAGGTCTCGCTGCAGCGCGTATAGAAGCTCGAGCGCGCCTTGCATCGACGATTCCGGCTGGTACGGATGGATGCGGGCGAAGCCGGGGTACCGCGCGACGTCTTCGTTCAGCTTCGGATTGTATTTCATCGTGCAGGAGCCTAAGGGATAGAAGCCGTTGTCGACGCCGAAGTTCCGCCGCGACAACGCCGTATAATGACGGATGACGTCGACCTCGTATACCTCCGGCAGCGCAGGAGGCTCGGGCCGAAGCAGGGAGGCCGGAATCCACTCGTCGAGCGGCGTCTCCGGCACGTCGCAGGCGGGGAGCGAGTAGGCGACGCGTCCCGGCGCGCTCCGTTCGAAAATGAGCGGCATGTCTGTCATCCCAAGATCGCCTCCAATGCCGACGCGAATGCGTCGATCTCTTCTTTCGTTCGCTGTTCCGTCACGGCGACGAGCATGCAGCCGCCGAGCGCAGGATCGTCGCGGCCGAGATCGTACCCGCCGAGGAAGCCTTCCGCTAGCAGCCGTTCGTTCGCTTCGCGCACGGTCGGCCCGCCGTCCGGCAGTCGAATGACGAACTCGTTGAAGAACGGGGCGGAGAAGGGGAGCGTCACCCCGGGGACGGATGCCAGCCGCGAGGCCGCATAATGCGCCTTCCGGACGTTGAGCTCGGCCACGTCGCGCATGCCTTGCTTTCCCATGACCGACAAATACACGGAAGCGCACAGCGCGAGCAGCGCTTGGTTGGAGCAAATGTTCGACGTCGCCTTCTCGCGCCGGATATGCTGCTCGCGCGCCTGCAGCGTCAGCACGAAGCCGCGCTTGCCGTCTTTGTCGACCGTCCGCCCGACGATGCGGCCTGGAATGCGGCGCATCAGCGCGTCGGAGACGGCGAAGAAGCCGCACGTCGGTCCGCCGAGCGACGGCGCGATGCCGAGCGGCTGCGCGTCGCCGACGACGATGTCCGCGCCGAGCTTGCCCGGCGGCTGCAACGCGCCGAGCGACAGCGGATTGGCGCTTACGACGAGCAGCGCGCCCGCGCCGTGCGCGGCGGCGGCGAACGCCGCCGCGTCCTCGATGCCCCCATAGAAGTTGGGGGACTGGATCATCGCGGCGGCGGGTTCGCCGCCGCCGTCGGCCCGCAGCGCCGCGGCCAAGGCGGCCGCGTCCGTCACGCCGTTCGCGTCGACGGGGACGGTCGTAAGCTCGAGCCCGAGGCCGCGCGCCGTCGTCGCCAGCACCTGCCTCGCCTCGGGATGGACCGCCGCGGACACGACGAGGCGCTTCCGCTTCGCGGCGCCCGCCGCGAGCGCCCCCGCCTCGGCGAAGGCGGTCGCGCCGTCGTACATGCTCGCGTTGGCGACGGGGAGGCCGGTCAGCTCGCAGATGTACGACTGGAATTCGAAGATGGCCTGCAGCTCGCCCTGGGAAATCTCCGGCTGATACGGCGTATAGGCCGTATAAAACTCCGACCTCGATACGATGTGGTCGATGACGACGGGGAGGTGGTGGTCGTACACGCCGGCGCCGAGAAAGCTGACGTAAGTTTCCAAATCCGCGTTGCGCGCGGCGAGCGATTTCATATGCCGCAGCAGCGCCCCTTCGCCCAGCGCCTCCGAGACGTCGAGCCGTCCCCGAAAGCGGACCGACGCCGGGATGTCCGCGAACAGCGCTTCGATCGAGTCGACCCCGATCGCTTCGAGCATCGCCCGTTCGTCGTTCGCCGTCGCCGGCAAATATCGATGATTCCGCATCTGCATCGAGCTCCTCTCTATCCTGGCTTACGTGCGCGATCCGCCCGCCGATAAAACGGCGTCGGGACGACTTTCGCCTTCAACCGCTTCCCCCTCACGTCGACGTACAGCTCCGTTCCCTCCGCGGCGTACGCAGCGTCCACGAGCGCGAGACCCAGGTTGCGACGCAGCGTAGGCGACTGCGTGCCGGTCGTCACCTCGCCGACCCGCGCGCCGTCCGCGGCGAACACCGCGTAATGCGTCCGCGGAATGCCGCGATCGATCATCTCGAGCCCTGCCAAGCGCCGAGTCGGGCCCGACGCCTTCTGCGCGGCGAGCGCCTCCCGGCCGATGAAGTCGCCCTTCTCCAGCTTCACGAATGCGCCGAGTCCGGCTTCGAGCGGCGTGATCGAGGGCGACAGCTCCTGGCCGTACAGCGGCAGCCGCGCCTCGAAGCGCAGCGTATCGCGCGCCCCGAGACCGACCGGCGCAAGTCCGTAAGGGGCGCCGGCGCTGAGCAGCGCGCGCCAGACGTCCGGCGCGCGCGAGGCGTCGACGTACAGCTCGAAGCCGTCCTCGCCGGTGTATCCGGTGCGCGAGACGAGCGCCGGGACGCCGCCGACGCGCACGCCCTCCGCGAAGCGGAACGGACGCAGCGCGGCCGGGTCGAACCCGACGGCGCCGTCGTCTCCGCAAGAGGCGTCGCGCACGACGTCGACGGCCGCGGGGCCTTGCACCGCGAGCAGCGCCGTCTCCGCGGAGACGTCTCGGATCTCGACGTCGCCTGAAGCGTGCCGCCGCATCCACGCCAAATCCGTCTCGACGTTCGACGCGTTCACGACGAGCAGGAAGCGATCGTCGCCGAGCCGATAGACGAGCAGGTCGTCGACCGTGCCGCCGTTCGGGTAACACATCGGCGTATACATCGCTGCGCTTACGGGAAGCTTCGCGACGTCGTTCGTGACGAGCCGCTGCAGGAACTTAGGCGCGCCGGAACCCGACACCGACAATTCGCCCATGTGCGAGACGTCGAATAAGCCCGCCCGTTGCCGCACCGCTTCATGCTCCTTCAGAATGCCTTCGAATTGCACCGGCAGCTCCCAGCCGCCGAAATCGATCGTCTTCGCGCCGAGCGGCGCATAGAGCGGATAGAGGGGCGTGCGCTTCAACGGTTCCGCCATATCGGACAACACCTCCGCTTCGATTGGGAAAATAGAAAAGGGACACGGCTAAAGCGCGTATTGAATACGATCTCAATACATTCCTTAGCTCTGTCCCTTGTACCTGAGAGTTGCCTCGCCGGCCTTAGGCAGGACCGCGCAAGTTTCCCCTTGGGTGATTCGGCTCGCGCCGCGAGGAGATCCCGCAGCCGCCGCCGAATGCTCTCCAGAGTCGCGTCCGGCACAGGTCCTTTTGCCTGAGAGATTCCCCCGGATCCGGGGTTACTCCTTCGGCGTCTCCGCCCGCCCGCGCCTAGCGCGACGGAGTGCGTCGATCTCTCCCTGTACCCTCATTCGCTGCTATGCTGTTGCGCATCGAACCGATCGGCGATCCGCGAGCTTGCGTCGCCGCGCGAGCGACTCTACACTAAGTATATCCACGAACGCCCAGGAAGGTGACCGACAAAATGCGCGAAGAAGGACGACTGCAACCGATTCCGGACCATCTCGCGCCGGGGCTCGACGTCTTGTTCGTCGGCTACAATCCCAGCATCCGCTCGAGCCGAACGGGCCATCATTACGCCAACCCGAGCAATCGATTTTGGAAAATGATCCACGGCGCCGGCCTCACGCCGAGACGGTACGCCTCCCACGAAGGGGAGGCGATGCTGGAGCTCGGCTACGGCTTCACGAACATCGTGCCGCGCCCTACGCGGACGGCGGAGGAGATTACGAAAGAAGAATATGCGGCAGGGCGGAAGGAGTTGCTTACAAAATTGAAGTTGTACCGCCCCAGGGCCGCTTGTTTCGTGGGCAAAGGCGTGTATGAGCAGTTTTCCGGACGGAAGACGTCGGGGTGGGGCTTTCAGCCGGAAGCCTCGGAACAGGTGCCGGGGGTGCGCGAGTTCGTCGGGCCGTCGTCGAGCGGTCTCGTGCGGATGAAGCTCGAGGAGATGATCGACGTCTACGCGGAGCTCGCCCGCTGGAGGCGGGAAGAGCTCGGCCGCCGTTCGTAAGGAACGGGACCGAGCTCTCCGTTTTCCGAAGTTATAACAAGAAAAATCCGATCCCCATGATCAGGTAGGCGCCTAGCAGCGTCAACCCTTCGAACCAGTTCGTGTCGCCGTCGTTCGTAATCGCGATCGTCAGCAGCACGGCGGTCGCCATCGCGATGAGTTCCGGCAAGGAGAAGACGAGCGGCATCGGCGTTTCGAAAAACAACGACACGAATACGAGTACCGGCGCGACGAACATCGCGATTTGCAAGGTCGAGCCGACGGCGATTTCCACGGCGATGTTCATCTTGTTCTTGAACGCGAAGATGATCGCGGACGCGTGCTCGGCGGCGTTGCCGACGATCGCGACGATGATGACCCCGATGAACAACTCGCTCCATCCGAATCGGTGCGCCACGCTCTCGAACGTATGGACAAGATTTTCCGAGACGTACGCGACGGCGACCGTCGCGAGACCGAGGACGAGCATGGCGACGCCTTTGCTCCATTCCGGCTTTTCGTCGTGGTGGCCTTCGTCTTCGCCCTCCACCGCATATACGCCTCGGTGCGTGACGAGCTTGAAGAACAAGGCGGCCAGGTACAACACGATCAATACCGCGGACACGCCGATGCTGAGGTTCATCGTCTCCCGCTCCGGCATGTTCATCGAGAACACCTCCGGGATGACGAACGCGACGATGACGGCGAACATGAGCAAGCCGGAATTGTGACGCGCGTCGTAGACGCTGAATTCCTGCCGCTTGAACTTCAGGCCGCCGACGAAAAACGACAGCCCCGCCACGAGCAGCAGGTTGCCGAGCACGGAACCCGTCAGCGAGGCGAGCACGACGCCGACGAGTCCGGCCTTAAGGGCGAAGATCGAGATGATCAGTTCGACCGCGTTGCCGAACGTCGCGTTGAGGAGTCCGCCGATGCGAGGGCCGGAGACGATCGCGAGGCTTTCCGTCGCCCGTCCCATGTAGGATGCGAGCGCGATGATGGTGACGCAATAGATGACGAACAGCATCGTCGGCTCCCAATGAAGCAGGCTGCCGACGATCGATAACGGAAGTCCGGCGGCCAGTAAAATGAAAAACAAACGATTGCCCATCGTAGGCGAAACCCCTCTCCCGAAGTAAAGTCAGACTATATTATAATGGTTTCGCCACATCTATGGAATAATATAACGTTCAAGAAGAAAACAGGTTTTTCGCATGGGGGGAACATACGTCATGAGTTTGCCGGAAGAGGAACTGCGGCGCGAGGAACGAAGGCTCGAGACCGTTCTGGAGCGGGTGGAACGGGAGATCGAAGAGTCGAGGGTAACGGCCGGCGGCCGCAAGGAGCAGCTTGTCGGCGGCAAGCGCGAGCTGTGGGAGGACCTCGTTTACGATACGGACGATTGGTTCGAAGCGGCGGTGCAGCTCACCCAACAAGCCCAGGAACTGTCCCAGCACGCGACGAGCTACCGGCTCGCGCAAGGCCGGTCCGAACACCTGCAGCGGCTGCTCTCGAATCCGTATTTCGCCCGGTTCGACTTCCGCGAGACGGGGAGCGAAACGGACGAGCCGATCTACCTCGGCACGATGTCGATCGCCGACGAGGAGACGCACGAGGTCATCGTGTACGATTGGCGCGCGCCGGTCGCGGGCATGTACTACGATTACGGGCCGGGACCGGCGTCGTACGACGCGCCGGACGGCAAGGTGACCGGCGAGATGACGCTGAAGCGTCAGTTCGTCATCCGCGGCGGCAAGCTGCTCGCCGCGTTCGACACCGGCGTCACGATCGGCGACGAGATGCTGCAGCGGATGCTGGGGCAAGGGGCGGACGACAAGATGAAGTCGATCGTCACGACGATCCAGCGCGAGCAAAATCGAATCATTCGGGAGACGGACCATCGCTTCGTGTTCGTACAAGGCGCAGCCGGCAGCGGGAAGACGTCGGCCGCGCTGCAGCGGGTCGCTTACCTTCTATATAAGTACCGGAACTACTGGGAGCCGGAGCAGGTCGTGTTGTTTTCGCCGAACGACGTGTTTAACGATTACGTTTCTAACGTCCTGCCCGAGCTCGGAGAAGACGCGATTCCGCAGACGACGTTCTACGATTACGTCTGGCGCCGGCTTCGTCACGTCGGCGACGTGGAGCATCCGTACGATCAGCTGGAGTACTTGTTGTCATCGCCGGAGGCGAGCGATCCGCGCCGGGAGGGCATCCGCGTCAAAGCGTCACTCGCGTTCGCGGAGCGGATCGACGCGTACGCGAAGACGCTGGCGGAGCGGGGCGTCGTCTTCCGTTCGTTGACGCGGAAGGACAAGACCGTGTTCGACGCCGCCGAGCTCGAAGCGATGTTCTACGTCGAGTTCGCGAAGCAGCGGCCGCCGCACCGGCTGGAATCGATGAAGGAACGGCTGCTCGAGCGGCTGAAGGAGCTGGAGCGCAAGCGCGCGGTCGCCTTGTATCGCAAGTGGTTGAAGGAGCCGAACTATCTCGGCACGGAGCAGGAGCTGAAGCGCCTCGGCCTCGCCAAGGCGAAGAAGGCGTACGCGCCGCTCCGCGAGCAAGTCGCGGCGTACGCGTTCCTCGACGTCGTCGGCACGTATCGGCGCCTGCTCGCGGACATCGACGCCGGCGGCGCCTCGTTCCCCGTCCGTGCGGCGGAATGGGGCGCGATCGTCCGGGATACGAACGATCGGCTGGACGCGTCCGCCGCCTTGCCGTACGAGGACGCCGTGCCGATGCTGTATTTGCTCGAAGCGCTGCACGGCGCCTCCCGCATGAATCGGGTGCGGCACGTCGTCGTGGACGAAGCGCAAGATTATACGCCGCTGCAGTGGGCGTATTTGCGAAGGCTGTTCCCGAACGCGGGGGTGACGGCCGTCGGCGACGCGAATCAAGCGATCCACGGCGTGGAGCTCGAGGGCGGCCATATGGCGTCGGCCAAGGCGTTCCCGGCGGAGGAAACCGTGGAGATTCGGTTGAAGAAGAGCTATCGGTCTACGCGGCAGATCGTCGCGTTCGCTTCGGCGATGCTCCCGGACGCCGCGGAGAACGAGCCGTTCGAACGCGACGGTCCGCCGCCGGACGTGACGGTCGTTCCCGAAGCGGCGGGGGAGTCGGACTTCGGGCGTCTCGCGGCCGAACGGATTCGGAAGCTGCTGGCCGAAGGGAGCGGCTCGATCGCCGTCGTGGCGAAGACGGCCAAGGCCGCCGAGGATGCGTATCGGCAGCTCGCCGCGCAAGGCGTCTCGGCGTCCCGTCTGACGAAGGAGACGAAGACGTTCCCGTCCGGGATCGTCGTGCTGCCGTCGTACCTCGCCAAGGGGCTCGAGTTCGACGCGGTCGTCGTGTGGGACGCCGGGGCGGGCGCGTACGCCAGGGAGAGCGAGCGGAAGCTGCTGTACACGGTATGCACTCGGGCGCTGCATCGGCTCGTCGTCCTCGCTAAAGGCGAACCTTCGCCGTTCCTCCGCGACGTGCCGGAGCGATTGTACGCGAGTTCAAGATAAGTTCACGATTTCGACACACTCCCTGACGCTTCGACAATTTATAATGGATTGTAAAGAAGCCTTAACAAACGGGGAGGGCGTCGCGGTGAGCTTGGCGGAACCGACGGTGGTGGATGTGGCGATTGAAGAAGCGGCGATCGAGGAACGGGCGATGCTGAAGCAGGACGTACATACTCGGCTCGTTCAATTGAGAAAGCTGACCGAGCTGGGCGTGACCGGCGGGCTTTCCGATTCGCTCGACGACGTGAACCGGAAGATCGAACGATACAACGAACTCGTCCCGGACAGCCAACGTCGACAGATCGTCTCGTGCGAGACGTTCGTCGCTCAGATCGATTCGTGGGAATAGCTTCCTTCTATGGAGCCGACTCTTGTTTTGTGATACACTCGACAAAACATGAGGCGGCTTTTTTTTCATGCCGCTTTCCGGCGAGGAGGGGTCCGGCGATGGATCGCGATTTCATGCAAATCAAGTCGCTCGAAGGCGAGTTAAAACTGTCGCATAAGAAAAGAGACTTCGGAATCACCGTCTCCACGAAGGAATTGGTGTATCAGAAGCCTCATGTCAATTATGTGATCCGACTGGATGCGATCGTCACGATCACGCCGTTCGAAGAAGCGGGATCG
This sequence comes from Paenibacillus antri, assembly GCF_005765165.1. NCBI lineage: Bacteria > Bacillati > Bacillota > Bacilli > Caryophanales > Paenibacillaceae > Paenibacillus > Paenibacillus antri. The sequence continues at coordinate 118,030 of NZ_VCIW01000016.1, forward strand.
CCCGGCGCGCGGCGCGGGTGGAAAGGCATTCCGACGTACGAGTTAAGCGGTCTGGCGATCGGTAAGGATCACTATCGCATCTACGCGAGGGAAGCCGTCATGCACTCCCGCAGCGGCATCTACACGCTCGGCGCGACCGAGTTCATCCTGCCGATGGCTCCGGACTTGCTCCGCGCCGTCGCGAGGTACGGACAGTTGAACGCGTTCTAGCTCGTATAGTGTTCTTGGAACCGGTCGACGTCCCTCGGTTCCCCGACGACGAAGAGCGTATCGCCCGGTTGGAACATCTCCGAAGGCGCGGGGGAGACGATCGGCTTTTGCATATGCTCCCGATTGATGAGAAGGACGGTGACGCCGAACTTCTTGCGCAAATCCAAATCCATGAGGCTCCGGTGCAGGAAAGACGCCGGGGCCTTTAATTCGATGCCGCTGCAATACGGGGACAATTGGATGTACTCCATCAGCCCCGGCATCGAGAGCTGCCTTGCGGTGCGGCGTCCCGATTCTTCTTCGGGATAGACGACGCTGTCCGCGCCGACGATCTCCGATAAGATTTCTCCTCGGAAGTGGTCGTTCGACTTCACGACGACATGCTTGCACCCGCGCTTCTTCAGCTTCGCCACGATGACGAGCGACGATTCGAATTCGGTCGCCATGGCTACCACGATCGAATGAAACACCTCGACGTTCAACTCGTCCAACACCGCGTCGTCCGTCGCGTTGCCTTGCACGACGTATTCGGCGTACGCCTCCACGGCCTCGAGAAGCGCCTCGTTCTTGTCGCAGCCGACGACGTGATGCCCCGCTTGATGCAGTTCTTTCATGACGGCGCTGCCGAAGCGTCCGAGTCCGATGACTAAATACTTCCTTCGCATGGTTTCCTTTTCCTCCCGGTTGACTTACCCGACGATAATCGATTCTTTAATATATTTAACCGCCGATTTCTTAGGTTTGACGATACTGTAGATGATGGAGATGATGCCGATACGCCCGACCATCATCATCAGGATGAGCCACAGCTTGCCGAACGGCGACAGTCCGCCGGTCACCCCGTGCGAAAATCCGTTGTTCGTGATGGCCGACATCGCTTCGAACACGATGGCGAGCGTATCCGTCGCGCTTTCGCTGACGAATAGGACGAAGCAGGACAAGAAGAAGAAAATCAAGACGAAGAAGAAGATGAGATACGCCTTCTGTACGTCTTCTTCGTACAGCGACTTGCGGAACAGGATGACGTCGCTGTTCCGCGTGATCGCGCTTCGCGCTTTGGCGAGAAGAATCGCGAACGTCGTGATCCGAATGCCGCCGGCTGTGCTGCTCGCCGAGCCGCCGATGAACATGAGCGCCATCAGCAGCAGGACGGTCGCCGGCATCGCCGCCCCGAGGTCGACGTTGCCGAGGCCGCCGCTTCGGGAGACCACGGATAGGAACATCGTGTTGAGCGCCCGCAGTCCGTACGGCATATCGCCGACGGTGCTGCGGTTTCCCCATTCGAGCGCCGTAATCAACACGGCGCCGACGACGAGCAGCACGGCGTGGAACAGCAAATTCACCTTCGTGTACAAGCTCTTCTTCTTCCCTCGGAGATAGATCAGCTCCCAAACGGTAGGGAAGCCGAGGACCCCGAGGAAAACGAGCAGCGCCGTGACGATCATAAACACCGGCGAACGGTTGAACGGCTCGATCGTTCCTCCGAACACGTCCAATCCGGTGTTGGTGAACGCGGATACGGCATGGAACGCGGCGTCCCGGATCGCCGTGCCGACGTGCGGCTCCGCCCGCAGCACGTCGGGCATTAGAAACAAGAATCCTATAAATTCGGACAGGGCCGAAAACATGGCGATGAAGAGGATGAGGCTCTTCACGTTGCGCAGACTGCGCTGGTTCTGATCGAAGCCCATCAGCGTCAACTGCGGCAGCGTCGCGTCCCGGTACATCAGGAACAGGTAGGATCCGATGATGCCCATAAAGCCGATGCCGCCGATCTGCATCTCCAGTATCATCAACCATTGGGCGCCCGGCGTCAAGACGTCGGCCACGACGACCGTGCTGAGTCCGGTCGTGCTGAGAGCGCTGGACGAGATAAACCATGCGTCAAGAAACGACAGCTCGCCTTGGCGGAACGGGGGCAGCCAATAAAGGAAAGCGAAAGCGAGCGAGATCGCAAGGTATCCGATCGTAATTTTTTTGAACGGCGATTTCGTAAACGATATTTTTTTCATACGGATTCCTTTCCGATGCCGAGCGGATCACGCTTATTTTACCATAATCGTCGTCAAGCATTATAATCGATTTGGACGAACGGGGAAAGAGGGGAGCAAGTTGACTGCGAACATTGACGAGACGTTGCTGCAAAAGCGGTTTCGCGCCATCGGGTTGGACGCGTACCGAATCGAGCGGCGGGAAGGCCTCTTCGCCGCGACGTTGTACGACGTATGGACCGACGCTGCGGGAAGCGATTCGCAACGCTACATATATAAGCTGCCTTCGCCGGAACGCAACGGCGAATTCGACGTCGTCGGCAAGCTCGGCGCGGAACTGGCGCCTTGGCTGCCGGAAGGAATCGTTCGGTTCGAGTCGTCGCCGAAGGCGATCGCGATGCGGTACGCGGGAGAGCCGATATTGCCGCCGGATCGAGCCGGAACGGTTCCCGCGGCGGAACGGCTGGCGGCGTACGAGCTCGTCTCGGAACGGCTCGCCGAGCTTCACCTTCGCACGGCGGCGGCGGCCGCGCGATGGGCGAGCGAAGGCAAGGCGGCGCCGTACGCCTTCAGCCGGGAATGGGCGGACGCGCTGCTGAAGGAGGCGGAGGGCGTGCTCGATCGCGGCGTATGGGCTTCGCTCTCGCGTATCGCGTACGACTTTTACGCCGGGTACTCCGCGTCCGCCATGCGCGGTCCGGCCGTATTTACGCACGGCGACCCGCACTGGGGCAACGCGCTGCGGCTCGGCGATCGCGTGACGTTGATCGACTGGGAATGGACGAACGTGGCCGCGCCGATGCGCGACATCGCCATTCTCGTGCAGGACGAGCCGGACGACGAGGTATTGTCGCACGTCGCGGCGTCCCATGCGACGCGCCTCCTGGCGAACGGCTTATCCGGCGAATACGACGATGTGATGGCCGACTTCGACCTCATGATGGTCGACAATTCCATCATGACGCTCGCTTGGGACGTTGCGCTGTTCCGTCGAGGCGACATCGGTCCGGAACGGCTGCGCGAAGCGTCGGAGCGGAGGCTTGCGAGGATCGAGGCGTTTTGGAATCGGACGCGGCGCTAGTGTATACTGCTGACAAGGCGACTATCGATTCGAAACACAGGGGGAAGACAGCTTGAAGAAGAACGCGAAACATACGGCGGCCGTCTCGCTCGGCATTATGGGCGCGGGCTTCGCGGCGGCGTTCCCGATCGCGCACCTGCCCTACGGCTTCGTGCTGCAGAGCGGGTTCGAAGCGGGACTCGTCGGCGGGCTCGCGGATTGGTTCGCGGTGACGGCGCTGTTCCGTCATCCGATGGGCATTCCGATTCCGCACACGGCCCTGCTCCCGAAAAACCGCGGCAAGGTGACGAATGCGCTCGTCAAGGCGATTCAGACGAACCTGTTACATAAACAGAGCATCCTCGACAAGATGAAGGAGGCGCGCATCGCGCACCGACTCGCCGATCGGGCGAAACGGGAGCTGGAGGCGGACGATATCGGCGAACGCGCGGCCAAGCTGCTCGGCGGCGCGATCCGCGCGCTGCCGAGGGAGCGGGTCGCGGAGGCGCTGACCGCCGCCCTTCGGGATGCCGTGCGGGGGATTGACGCGCGCGCGACGCTCGAACGCATCGGCAGCGCCGCCGCCGAACGCGGTTACGAGGAGCCGCTGCTCGATTACGCGCTGTCGCTCGGCGAGCGGTTCGCGATCGGCGAAGAGATGCGTCGGCGGATGGGCGCGATGGCGCTCCGCTCCATCGAACAGATGCAGCTCGGGGGCTTCATGGGCTTCGCCGTCAACGCCTTCGCGGGGTTTATGAACGAGGACAAGCTTGGCGGCATGCTTCAAGATTTCCTCGTTTCCTTCTTATACGATATGAGAAGGTCGGGCAACCCGTATCGGGAGTCCGCCCTGGACGCGCTGCGCGGCGCGATGAGGGGGCTCGCCGACAACGAGCGCGTGCTGGAGGAGGCGGAGCGGCTGAAGGCGCGCTTCGCGGAAGGCGGGGAGCGGGACGGAACGATCGCCGAATTCGTCGGAAGCGTACTGGACGCGGCGGAGCGCCGATTGTCCGATCCGGCGTTCTGCCGGGAGAAAGTCGTGCCTTACGCGCGGGAAGCGATGGCTCGGCTGGAAGGGACGGATTGGATCGAGCGCGCCGACGGCTGGATTCAGCATCAAGCCGCGACGTTCGTCGAGAAAAATCACGGCGTCATCGGCCAGCTGGTCAAGGAGAACGCGGACAAGCTGGACGACGACACGTTGATCGCGATGATGGAAGAGCACATAGGCAAGGACCTTCAATGGATCCGGGTCAACGGCGCCGTCTGCGGCTTCGCGATCGGTCTTGTGCTCGGACTCGTGCAATGGTTCGCCGTCGGCGGCTGAACTCCATCGCGGATAAGGAAGCCGGTCTCCGTCGAATCATTCGACGAGGCCGGCTTTTTCATCATTGAATATGGATCATATGTTCTGTTAGGCGGGTTTTCCAGGGTAATTTAACCATCTTCGAAAAAGGTTGCACTTCCGAAATAAAGTTGCATAAAAAATTAACGCGTTTCAAAACATTCCCCAAAAGTTTACAAGTTTATATATAATGATTGGAAGAAGTTAGAAGTGCGCCGCATGGGGGAGACCGAGCATTCCATAGAATGTCGTCTGGCGGCGAAGTAACGGAGGAACGCATGGTACCCATGGAAACCAAGACGATTGCGATAGCCGAGCAGCAGACGCTGCTTCGCGAAGGAATTCGTAAAATCATAGATTTAGAGCCTGACCTGAAAGTGTGCGCCACCGCCGACAACGAGGAAGATTTGCGCGAAGCGGTGCTGACCCTTCGTCCGTCGGCCGTCGTCGTCGATACGTCCCTGCATGCCGACGGCGGCATCGATCTGACGGCTTGGATCAAGGAGCGGAGACCCGAGACGAAGGTGATTCTGTTCGCGACCGACATCGACGAAGACGACTTGCTGCAATCGATCGCGGCGGGAGCGAACGGCTTTCTATTAAAGGATATTCAATGGGACGACTTGCTGATGCAAATCCGCCTCGTCTTGAAGGGACAGATGTTCCTGCCTGAACGCCTCGCGGCCAAGCTGTCGAACAAACTGTTTCGCATCCTGACGGGAGAGAGATACGGGACGCGCCACGTCCAGTCGCTGCTCGAGCGGTTTCGGCTGACGGAGAAGGAATTCGAAATTTCGCTGCTGATGGCTAAGGGATTGAACAACCGACAAATCGCGGAAGCGCTTATGTACAGCGACGGTACGGTGCGCAACTACGTGAGCAGCGTCTACGAGAAGATAGGCGTTCACGACCGAGCGAAGGCGGTTATCTTCCTGCGGGATTCCGGCTTCCAGGGGAAAGACGAGACGCCTGGCGTCCTCACTGCGCGCGAAAGAGTATCCATATTGTGACAGTAGTCACTATGGAAAAAAATGTTTGTTTGGTAATATAAACATGACGTTATTACGTGACTTTTATGGATGACGTTATTACATTATATTACAAAGCAGCGCAGCGAGGGGGGCCGGGAGATGCTTGCGAGCTTGATCGGCAACGTGGTGAAGAACGATGTATTTAACGAACAGGGACTGCTTGTCATCCCTGCGAATACGAAGCTCAGCGAAATCCACATCGACATGATCAAGAAACACGGCGTCACCATTCTCCCGCATCATCTGAAAGCGCCGGCGCCGAAGCTAGCTCCGAAGACGAACGACGTCGTCGTGTCGCACGCGACGGAAGAAATGAAAGACGTATTCGTCCGTTTCCGCGCCGGCGAAGCGCCGTCCGTCAGCGAAATGAAGACGAATTTGATTCCGACGATCCAAGAAGCGATCGAATTCCCGACGTTGTTCGGACTGCTCTCGGGCCTTCAGGCCAAGGACGACTACACGTTCCGGCACAACATCGGCGTCGCGGTCATCTCGACGATGATCGGCAAGTGGCTGGGACTCGATTCGGACAAGCTGCAGACGCTGACGTTGGCCGCCGCGCTGCACGATATCGGCAAGGTGAAGATCGAAGACGATATTTTGAACAAACCCGGGAAGTTCACCGACGAAGAATACGGCCTCATGAAGCGGCATACGACGTACGGGCACGAAATCTTATCCGGAAGGAACGACTTGCCTCCGGAGGTGCCGCTCGTCGCGCTGCAGCACCACGAGCGCTTGGACGGCAGAGGGTACCCGTTCGGCATCTCTGGAGACAAGATGACCTATAACAGCAAGATCGTCGCGGTGGCGGACGTCTTCCACGCCATGACCTCCAACCGCGTGTACCGCGGGGAAATCCCGTTTTACAAAGTGCTTCTGCAGATGAAAGAAGACGCTTTCGGAAAGATGGACCCGTTCATTTGCAATTTGTTCGTGCACCGGATGATGGAGATGTCGATCGGCAGCGAGGTGCTGCTGTCGAACCAAGCGACGGGCAACATCGTGCTCGTATTCCCGGACGATCCGATTCATCCGCTCGTACAGGTCGACAATCAGTTTTACGATCTGCGTCAGCACTCTCAAATATATATAGAGCGGCTGGTCGGGTAGAGCGAAGATCGGTAGGATCCGGCCATCTGTGTTATACAATAGAGAGCATCTGTTTATATCAATGACGCCGGGGCGCATGCCGCTACCGGCGTTATTTTTGCCTAATGAGGAAAAAAGTTGTTCGCAACCGCATCGTTTCCTGTTATACTTCTATTAAGTTTCTGTTTCAGAGATTGGTCGGAGGGATCAGGGAAGGGGAGGGCTTCATGGCACAGTTACCAAAAACGAACGATCTGGGCTTTTTCGAAATTCGACTGGAATCGATCGGCGGGCTCGGAGCGAACTTGGCCGGGAAAATGCTTGCCGAATCAGGTGTGGTTGGAAGCGGATTCAATGGGGTTAGCTTTTCGTCTTACGGTTCGGAGAAAAAAGGTTCTCCCGTGAAGGCTCACATTCGGTTCTGCGATACGAACGCGGACATCCGGGACACGACGCCGGTCGAGCGGCCGCACATCGTCGGCATCTTTCACGAAAATTTATCGAAAACGATCAACGTCGTCAGCGGCATCTATGCGGACAGCACCGTTCTGGTCAACTCCGCGCGCACGCCCGAAGAGCTGAAAGAGAAGATGAAGCTCGTCGGCGGCACGGTCGCCGTCATCGACGCGACGGGCATCGCGCTCGAAGAGAAAAACCGGGCGAACATGGCGATGCTCGGAGCATTGTTCCGGCTCTGCGACTTCCTCGACGCAGAGCATATGCGCGGGGTTATCCGCAAATCCCTCGAAAAGAAATATCCTCAGGCCGTAGAACCGGCGCTTCGTACGTTCCAACGCGGATACGACGAAGTGCGATTCCGCACGTTCGATCTGCCGGAAGGCGTCGAGATGCCGCTTCCGAAGCGGTGGGACATTCCGGTGCTCGGCTACGAGACGCAGCCGATCGGCGGCGTCGTCATCAATCCCGGCAACAGCATTCTGAAGGATCTCAGCATCTCCCGCAGCGGGATGATGCCGCACTTCGACGACGACAAGTGCATCCATTGCGCGGCGTGCGACACGGCGTGCCCGGATTTCTGCTTCGTCTGGGAAGAACAACCCGACAAGAAGGGACGTCCGCAGATGTTCCTGCAGGGGATCGATTATCAATATTGCAAGGGGTGCCTCAAGTGCGTTACGGCTTGCCCGACGGAAGCGCTCAGCTCCGAACGCGAGACGGACGGCTACGGCGAGGAACACCGCGTGCCTCATAGATTCAATTTGGTTCAAGCGTAAGGATTTCAAGGGATCGAAGGGAGAGGTGAACGAGCGTGGCGATCGAATTCGAGAAGGAAGTGAGCGCGGGCACCGTCGAGCAGCGGATCGTGTACGAATCCGGCAACGAGATGGCGGCCTATGCGGCGCACCAAATCAATTATCATATTATGGGGTATTTCCCGATTTCGCCTTCTACCGAGGTGGCGCAATTCCTCGATTTGATGAAGGCGAACGGACAGCACGACATTAAGCTCATCCCGGCGGACGGGGAGCACGGCTCGGCGGGCATCTGTTACGGCGCGTCGACGGCGGGCGGACGCGTATTCAACGCGACGAGCGCGAACGGATACCTGTACATGCTGGAGCAGATGCCGGTACAATCCGGTACTCGCTTCCCGATGGTCATGAACTTGGTTTGCCGTTCGGTCTCCGGACCGCTGAACATTCACGGCGACCACTCCGACTTGTACTTCGCCTTGAACACGGGCTGGCCGATTCTGATGTGCCGCGACCCGCAAGCCGTATACGACATGAATATCATGGCGATCAAGCTGGCGGAGCATCCGAAGGTGCGCTTGCCGGTGCTCGTCGCATCCGACGGTTACTTCACGTCCCACCAGAAGCGCCGCGTGCAGACGTTCGCGAACAAGTCGGACGTACAGGCGTTCGTCGGCGAGCAGCCGCCGCAAGGATTCCCGCACGTGCTCGACCGGAACAATCCGATCACCGTCGGCCCGTACATGAACGAGCCGGATTATATCAATAACTGTTACCAACAATCGGTCGCCATGTACAACGCGGGAGAGGTATACGAGGAGATTCGCAAGGAATTTGCTGCGTTGACGGGCCGCGACTACCCGATCCTCGACCTGTACATGATGGACGACGCGGAAGTCGTGTTGTTCACGCTGAATTCCGCATCGGAAATTACGAAGGTCGCCGTCGACCAGCTCCGCGCCAAGGGCGTGAAGGCGGGGTCGATCGCGCCGAATATGATTCGTCCGTTCCCGGGGGGGCAGATCGCAGAAGCGCTGAAGAACGCGAAAGCCGTCGTCGTGGCGGACCGCGCGGATTCGTACGGCGCGCAAGGCGGCAACATGACGCTCGAGGTGAAGGCGGCGCTGTTCACGAACGGCGTGAAGGACATCCAAGTGATTTCCCGCGTCTACGGTCTCGGGGGCAAGGATTACTTCTTGGAAGACGCGCATGCGTTCTTCGAGCTCGCGATCGACGCGGCCGCGAAAAACAAAGTGGAAGTGCCGTTCGACTACTACGGCCACACGCCGGGCGACCCGGACAAGGCGCCTAAGCGGGTACTCGAGCCGATGGCGTACGAGGACTTGAAGACGGGTCTCATTACCGTCAATAAAGACGAAGAGACCGGCCAGCTGAAGGTTAAGGTTCCGCCGATCCGGCAGCTCACGAAGAAGCCGAAGCGGATGGCGCCGGGCCACGGCGCGTGCCCGGGCTGCGGCATCTTCTCGGGTCTCGAGCTGTTCTTCAAGGGCATCGAAGGCGATATCGTTGCGCTGTACCATACGGGCTGCGCGATGGTCGTCACGACGGGCTTCCCGTACTCGTCCCACAAGGCTACGTACATTCACAACCTGTTCCAGAACGGCGCGGCGACGCTGTCCGGCGTCGTGGAGATGTTCTGGGAGCGCAAGCGCCGCGGGGAACTCGATCAGTACGGACTGAAAGACGACTTTACGTTCGTCATGATCACGGGCGACGGCGGCATGGATATCGGCATGGGGCCGGCGATCGGCGCCGCGCTTCGCAATCATAAGATGATCGTGCTCGAGTACGACAACGAAGGCTATATGAATACAGGCGCGCAGTTGTCCTATTCGACGCCGCTCGGCCACCGTACGTCGACGTCCAACGTCGGCAAGCACCAAGGCGGCAAGCTGTTCCACCATAAGGACACGGCGCAAATCATGGCGGCGACGAACATTCCGTACGTCTTCACCGGCTCCGAGTCCCAGCCGCAAGATTTGCTGCGTAAGGCCGCGAAGGCGCAATATTACGCGCAAAACGAGGGCATGGTATATGGTAAGATCTTGATCACTTGCCCGCTGAACTGGCTGTCGGAGGAGAAGGACGGCCAGACGATCATCGACAACGCGGTCAACTCTTGCTTCTTCCCGTTATACGAAATCGAGAACGGCGTGACGAACATTACGTACAATCCGGAAGAGAAGAACAAGCGCGTTCCGCTCTCCGACTGGCTGAAGCAGATGGGCAAGACGCGTCATATGACGAAGCCGGAGTACGAAGCTGCGTACAAGTCGTTCGAGCAAGAAGTGGATCGTCGCTGGAGCCGTCTCAAGGCGAAGCACGAGAACCCGTACTTGTAAGGAACGGAGAAGCGCGCATGCCATATGTATTGCGTCACCGGCATACGGGAGAGATCGCCGCAGGGACGCTCCGCAACGTGTATGACCTGGATTATTACGGGGCCGTATGGTGGGAGACCGAGGAGGAGGCGGCAAGCGACGCCGCCTCCCGCCCGGAGTGGGTTCCGACTCAGGTGACGGAAGCGAAGTTGAAAGTGTTCAACGTGAAGCTGAATAACGATGCCGGCCGGAAGTTGTTCATCGACGACAACGGGACGCTACGCGTCGAGAAGGGTTCCGCCGTATAACGGCGGAACTTTTTCGATTGTTCGCGTCGCGTCGGCAGGGGAAAGGATTCGCATGGCGATTACATCGACGACGAATTATTATGAATGGCTGGGTATGGCCGATCGGCAGGAGGAACTGCGGGAGACGGTCGAGCGCATCGGCTACGACGCGTTCCGCGTCTTGGTCGACCAACTGGAGAAAGCGCTGAAGGAAGTCGAGGAGGGCGGATTCGACGATTACGCCGCGCGTCTGGCCGCGGGGGAGCGTCTGTTTCCGGAGCCGTCCCGCTTCAGCCCGACGTGGCAGGTCGTATGGGCGGAGCTCGGCGAGAAGCTGCGTTGGAAGCGGTACGCCTACGAAGCCGTCTCTTCCGCGGATCGGGAAGGCGAATGGCAGATCGTCATGGATAACCCGTTCACGAACAACGAGGTGGTTTGTTATCCGACGCTCAGCTTTATCGAAGCCGCGTATTTGTTCGGCTACTTTAAGCCGACGCTCGAAAAAAACGAATATTTGCGACTGCAGAAGGTCGTTAACGCGCTGCAGCTGACAGGAGAATAACGACCGACCGAAGCGAGCCGGGGAAACCCGATGACAGCGGTTGCAAAATAAGGCTTGTCGTCCGAGCTTCTGTTCTATTACAATAGGTACAGAGGCGAATACAAGGCGGTGAAACCGAATGCAGCAGCTTTCTGTCGTCCACTTCTTCGACAGCCTGCCGCCCAAGCTTTGCCGCACCTGCGGCGAAGCGTTGCACGAGCAGGCGGACTGCTATTGGAACCATTGCTTCGAATGCATGGATTTGCATGTCGTCCCGTTGTCCTTGTCGCCCCGGTTCGCGGCGAAATCTTCGTCCGCGCCGGTCTAAGCACCGATCGAAACATCGAGTTTGCCTCCGGCGAAGTTGTTGTCGTCGGGGGCGCTTTTCGTTCTGCGCGGAATTCGGGCGGAATGAATCTTAACTTTTTGGGACATTTATGATATGTATGTATAGAGTCGATTTCGGATTGTCCGGGAAGGAGGGCGCCTGATGAAACGGCGTTTTGTCATCGAAGCGGTCATGGCGGCCATTTACGGAGAGATTATGGTCCCGAACCGTCCGGTAGAATATTTGTTGCCGTATTCCACCGTGCAAGAGCTGTACGATATGAAAGAAAATTCGGAGCCCGTCATGCCGGACCCGGCGGACGACGCGCACGTCAAGAAGAAAATCCTAGAGATGATCGCCTTCTTCGAGGATTCGTTCAATCGAAAGAAGATCGAACGGTCGTTCTCCGCGCCTTGGAAACAGAGCCCGCCGCTCGTCGTGAACGAGCAGGTGTCGTTCGTGGTCGTCAATTCGATCGAGAACGCGCAATACGGAGAGACGTTCGATCCGATCGAGACCGAGCTGCTGCTTACGTCGCTTCGGGAGCAGGTTCCGATTTTAACGGACCAGCTGGATTTCCTCGAGCGCGTGATCGAAACCGAGGTGCCGGTCCAAGTGTTCGATATCGAAGATTTCGAATATGCCATGGAAGCCGACGAGCCTGTCGAAGACTGGAAGACGACGTGAACGAACCGGAGCAGCGATCCGCATACGGCCCATCGGCCGGCGGCGCCCTCCGGTTTTCTTTTGCTCGAAACGGTAATTCGCTGTGGCGCGTCGACGCGTAGATACGTTTTCTTATTGACGTTAACCACTGCTCAATATAGAATGTGAGATAAGTTTTTATACAGATTTGCATATCGTTGAGGGGGACTTTACGGATGAGTTTACGGACAAGCTGGAAAGCGATTTCGCTCGTGCTCGCCGCGGCGACGTTGACGTTCGCGGTCGGCTGCTCCAATCAAGGAAGCGGAGAGAAAGTTTATCAAGTCGGGATTTCGCAGATCGTAGAGCACCCGTCTCTGGATGCGACGAGGGAAGGCTTCATCGCGGGCCTCAAAGACGCGGGGCTCGTCGAAGGCGAGAACCTCAAGATCGCTTACAGCAACGCGCAAGGCGATAACTCGACGAACGCGACGATCGCGCAAAACTTCAAAGCGGACAAGAAAGACCTCGTCCTCGGGATCGCGACGCCTTCCGCGGTCGCGCTTGCCGACGCGATCAAGGACGCTCCGGTCCTCTTCACGGCGGTCACCGATCCGATCGGCGCGGGACTGCTCGAAAATCCGGAGAAGCCGGGCGGTAACGTTACGGGCGTCTCGGACACGCATCCGGACGAAATCGCGAAGCTGATGGATTTCATCGCGGCGAACTTCCCGGACGTGAAGACGGTCGGTACGGTCATTAACCAAGGGGAACAGAACGCGGTCGTCTCCATCGAACGCGCGCAAGCGGCGATGGACGCGCACGGCGTGAAGATCGAGACGGCGGCCGTCACGAACAGCTCCGAGGTGAAGCAGGCGGCGGAATCGCTCGTCGGCCGCGTCGACGCGATCTACATCCCGAAGGACAACACGGTCGTCTCCGCGTTCGAAGCGGTCGTCGGCGTCGCGAACGAGAAGAAGCTTCCGCTCTTCGTCGGCGACATCGATTCCGTCAAGCGCGGCGCGTTCGCGACGTTCGGCTACGAGTACTACGACATCGGCTACACGACGGGCAAGATGGCGGCCGATATTTTGCTCAACGGGAAAAATCCGGGCGACGTACCGGTCGGCTTTCCGGAGCAGCTCGACTTGTACTACAGCGAGCCGGCGGCCGCGGCGCAAGGCGTCGAGGTGACGCAAGCGATTCGGGACTTGATTTCCGACGAAGCGGTGCAGGTGATCAAGGAAGTCGCGCAACCATAAACCATTACCGGAGAGTGACCCGTTCGCGGGCCACTCTTACCTTTTACGGAGGGGTATTTCCATGGCTTTCCTAAGTTCCTTGCTCGGATCGATCGTCGGATCGGTGGAGCTCGGCCTGATGTACGCGATTATGGCGCTCGGCGTGTACCTCACGTACCGGGTGCTGGATTTCCCGGACTTGACGGTGGACGGGAGCTTTACGACCGGCGCGGGCATCGCGGCGGGCATGATCGTCGCGGGTTATTCCCCGTGGCTCGCCACGGGCGTCGCCTTCCTCGGCGGCTTGGCGGCTGGCGCGGTTACGGGCTTGCTCCATACGAAGGGCGGCATCAACCCGCTCTTGTCGGGCATTCTCATGATGATCGCTTTGTATACGATCAACTACCGCATCATGGGACGACCGAACATTCCATTGTTGAATCAAGAGACGGTGTTTCCGGACGGGAGCCTGTTCCTCGGCTCGACCTACGCGCTGCTGATGGCGCCGATCATCGTGCTCGTCTTGAAGCTGCTGCTGGACTGGTTCCTGCGTACGGATCTCGGCATGGCGATTCGCGCGACGGGCGACAACGCCCGCATGGTTCGCAGCTTCGGCGTCAATACGGACAACACGATCGTCACGGGCGTCAGCCTCTCCAACGGCCTCGTCGCGATGGCCGGCGCGTTCGTGGCGCAATACCAAGGCTTCGCCGACTTGCAGATGGGGATCGGGATGATCGTCATCGGTCTCGCCTCGGTCATCATCGGGGAGGTCATCTTCGGCGTACGCTCGATCTGGCGGACGACGCTTGCCGTCATTCTCGGCGCCGTCGTCTATCGGATCGTCATCGCGCTTTCGATCCGCTACGGCTTGGAAGCGTCCGATATGAAGCTGATGACGGCGCTGATCGTTACGGTCGCGCTCATCGTGCCGATGGTGAACAAGCGGAGAAGACAACGGCTCGTCGGGCGCAAGCGAAGTCTCGAGCTGACCGAGGAGGCGGGGACCTGAGATGCTGACCCTATCCAACGTTACGAAAATCTTTTACCCGTATTCCGCCGACGAGAAGATCGCCTTATCCAACGTCTCGCTGACGCTTAAGGAAGGGGACTTCGTCACGGTGATCGGCAGCAACGGGGCGGGGAAGTCGACGCTGATGAACGTCGTGTCGGGCGTGCTCGCGCAGGAACGAGGCGACGTGTCGATCGACGGGACGATCGTCAACGGCATGTCCGAGCATGAACGAAGTCGCTGGATCGGCCGCGTGTTCCAAGACCCGATGGCGGGAACGGCTCCGCATATGACGATCGAGGAGAACCTCGCGCTCGCGCATCTGCGGGGCGCGTCGCGCGGGCTTCGCGCCGGCGTGACGAAGGAGAAGCGGACGATGTTCGTCGAGCAGCTGCGCAGCCTCGGCCTGGGGCTCGATTCTCGGCTGACCGCCCGCGTGGGACTATTGTCCGGCGGGGAGCGTCAGGCGCTGAGCCTGCTGATGGCGACGTTCACGCAGCCCAAGGTGCTGCTGCTCGACGAGCATACCGCCGCGCTCGATCCGTCCCGCGCGGCGCTCGTGACCGAGCTGACCGACAAGATCGTCAACGAAAACCGGCTGACGACGTTAATGATTACGCATAACATGGAGCAAGCGATTCGGCTCGGGAACCGCTTGATCATGATGGATAAAGGGAAGATCATTCTGGATATCGGCGGGGAAGAGAAGCGGGCGCTCACGGTCGAATCGCTTCTCGATCGATTCGCGGCGATTCGCGGCGAGAAGCTCGCCGACGAACGCCTCGTCTTGGGGTAATCGAATAGGGGTTATTAGGATCGCCCGGCGCATAGGTGCCGGGCGATCGCCGTTCCATGGTGCCGGCCGGTCTCGATGAACACTTCGTTCGCGTCCTCGCCGGAGGCGACGACGCCGGCGACGTACAGCCCCTTCACCGTCGTCTCCATCGTCTCGGGGTCGTACACCGGGGCGCCCGTCTCCGGCTTGGTCTCGGCGCCGGCGCCTCCGAGCAGCGTCCGGTCGGGGCGGAAGCCGGTCAACGCCAACACGAAGTCGGCGTCTCTCGTCTCCGCGCTGCCGTCCGCGTGCCGGATCCTCACCCGACCGGGCTGGATCTCGACGACTTGAGCGTTATACAGCATCCCGATCGCCCCCTTGGCGACGGCGCCTTCGAACAGCGGACGCACCCAAGGCTTGATCTTCTGCTTCGCGGCGTCGCCGCGGTAGACGACGAACGGCTCGGCGCCGACGCGGCTGAGCTCCATCGCCGCGTCCACGGCCGAGTTGTTGCCGCCGATGATCGCGACCTTCGTGCCGGCGTACGGATGCGCCTCCGTGAAGTAATGCGAAACATGCGGCAGCTCTTCGCCCGGAATGCCGATCGCGTTCGGCCGATCGAAATACCCGGTCGCGACGACGACGGCGCGCGATTCGTAAAATCGCTTAATGCCGTGCCGCTCCGTCTCGACGAGGAAGAAGCCTTCGGCGGTCTTGCGGATGAGCGTCGCTTCCTCGTACGGGCGCACGTCCAGCTTGCGCCGCTGCGCGACGTTGCGGTAATACTCGAGCGCCTCCCGGCGCGTAGGCTTGTCGTGCGGCGTCGGAAACGGGTATCCGCCGATTTCGAGCAGCTCGGGCGTGCTGAAGAAGTGCAAATTCGTCGGATATCGGTAGATCGAATGGACGAGATTGTATTTTTCGATGACGACGGCGCCGATGCCGGCGTCTTGCAGCGCGATCGCGGCCGCCAGTCCGCAGGGACCGGCGCCGACGACGATGACGTCTTCCATGGCGAACCCTCCACTCCCAAGAAGGAAAAATGAGTTTTCGATTATCCTACCTCATTTTCGCCGAAGATGCCATTCGCGGTATGAAGCGCGTCGCGGAGGAACGCGGCGGCTTCGCTTACGCGCTGATGCGGCCGGAAGACGGCGGCGACGCCGGTCGCGCGCAGCGCCGGCTCGTCGGCGGCCGGGATGATGCCGCCGACGACGAGCAGCCCGCGCCAGCCGGCGTCCCGCAGCGCGTCGACGAGCCGCGGCACGATCGTCAGGTGCGCGCCGGCGAGCGACGACAGCCCGACGCAGTCGGCGGCGACGTCGACCGCTTGCCGGGCGACCTCCTCCGGCGTCCGGCGGATGCCCGTGTAAAACACGGCGAAGCCTTCTTCCCGCAAACCGCGAGCGACGACGAGCGCGCCGCGGTCGTGGCCGTCGAGGCCGCACTTGGCGATCAGCACCGTGGGCGGCCGCTTCGTCTCGGAACCGAAGCCGGGATGCGTCGAATTCATGGGGCGATTCTCCCTTCCGGGATGACGGGCTCCCGATATTCCCCGAACAGCCGCGCGAGCGCCCCGTAGATTTCGCCGACGGTGCAGCCGG
Organism: Paenibacillus antri; assembly: GCF_005765165.1. NCBI lineage: Bacteria > Bacillati > Bacillota > Bacilli > Caryophanales > Paenibacillaceae > Paenibacillus > Paenibacillus antri. Next base: position 134,748 of record NZ_VCIW01000016.1, read on the forward strand.
CGTTCGCGGCGTCCAGCATCGCCGGCATGACGTTGGCTCCGCGTTCCGCGGCGTCCAGGACGGCGGCGAGCGTCCGACCGGCGTCCGCTTCGGAGCGGGCCGCGCGATGCCGCCGTACCGCCTCGGCGGCGCGCGCCTCTTCGGCGTCGCCGCTCCGCCCCCGCGGGCGGTCGGCCGCCGCGACGTGGCGCGCGGCGTCGCCGGCGAAGCGGTTGACGCCGACGATCGCGCGCTCGCCGCTCTCCGCGGCGACGTATTCGCGGTACGCCGCCTCGCGCACGGTCGATTGGACGAAGCCGGACTCCACGGCGACGAGCGCGCCGCCGGCGCGGTCGACCGCGTCCACCCAACGGAGCGCTTCCGCCTCGAGCCGGTCGGTCGCCTCCTCGACCGCATGGGCTCCGCCGAGCGGATCGATGTGGCCGGCGAGGCCGGACTCGAACGCGAGAATCTGCTGCGTGCGGAGCGCGAGCGCGGCGGACGCCGGCGTCGGCAGCCGCCACGCTTCGTCCTTGGCGTTCGCGTGAAGGCTTTGCGCGCCGCCTAACACGGCCGCGAGCGCCTGCAGCGTCACGCGGACGACGTTGTTGTCCGTCTCCACGGCCGTAAGCGCCGAGCCGGCCGTCTGCGCATGAAATTTCATGCGCCACGACTCCGGCCTTCCGGCGCCGAGCCGCGCGCGGGCGAGCTTCGCCCACAGCCGGCGCGCGGCGCGGAATTTCGCCGCTTCCTCAAGCAGATCGCAGCCGGCGGAGAAGAAGAACGACAGTCGCGGCGCGACCTCGTCGGCCGACAGCCCGCGGCGCATCGCGGCGGTCGCGTACGCCAGACCGTTCGCGACCGCGAAGCCGATCTCTTGACCGGCGTCGGCGCCCGCCTCGCGCAGATGGTACCCGCTGACGCTGACCGGATGCCAGCGGGGGAAGAAGCGGCAGCCGAATTCGATCAGGTCGACGGCCATCCGCATCGACGGCGCGGGGGGCAGCAAATATAAGTTCCGCGCGGCGTATTCCTTCAGCACGTCGTTCTGCACCGTGCCGCGAAGGGCGTCCGCTCCGACGCCGGCTCGCCCGGCCGTCGCCGCGGCGAACGCGAACAGGGCCGGCGCCGTCGCGTTCGCCGTCATCGACAGTCCGACCGAGCCGAGCGGAATGCCCTTCAGCACCGCATCGAGATCGGCCGCGGTCGCGACGGAGACGCCCGCCCTGCCGACTTCGCCGGCCGCGCGCGCGTCGTCGGGGTCGATGCCGAGCTGCGTCGGCAAATCGAAGGCGAGCGAGAGACCCGTCTGGCCTTGCGCCAGCAGCCGCTTCAGCCGCCGGTTCGTCTCCCGGGCGGTGCCGAAGCCGGCGTATTGCCGCATCGTCCACAGCCGTTCCCGGTACATCCCGGGATGGATGCCCCTCGTATACGGAAATTCCCCCGGTCGTTCTTCGTCTCGTTCCATGGGCATGATATCTTCTCCTCTCAGGCGTCAGTCGGTGCGGGAAGCGCAAGCGGCTCAGACGTCTCGGGCGGCGATCTACGCGGACGCGGCGCGCAGCGCCGCTTCCTCGGCGGCGATGCGGCGGCGAAGCAAGAGCACGTTCAACGCCGGAAACAAGCAGGCGGCGCCGAAGCAGCCGAACAACAGCGGGAACGCCAGCATCTCCAGCGTCACGACCAAGTAATTCGGATGCTTCATCCACCGGTACGGACCTTTGCGCACGAGCTTCATGCCGGGGACGACGAAGACGCGCGTATTCCAGTACGGTCCGAGCGAGCGGATGCACCAGACGCGTCCCGCCTGAAGCAGCAGGAACGCCGCGGCGGCGGCCGCCATCCATGGCGACGGCTCCGGTCGGCGCCAAAGAAATTCCGCGAAGACGCAGGCGAAGAACGACGCATGCAGCAGGACGATCTTCGGATAAAACGCCGCATCGACCTCGTACCCGCCTATCCGGCGGAGCCGTTCCGCGTTGCGCTTCGCAAGGCGCAGCTCCGCCAATCGTTGGACGACGACCGCCCCGAACCAAAGCGCGAACCATAAACTCATCGACGAGTCCACCTCTTTCCAGGAATAAGGAAGATTTTCAAAATCGCAGCAGCAGCAGCTCCGAGCTGAAGCCGGGACCGAGCGCGCCTGCGACGCCGAACTCGCCCGGGCGAAGCGCGCCGCCTTCGCCGAGCAGCGCCTCGAGCACGAACAACACCGTACAAGACGACATGTTGCCGAATCGGCGCAGTACGCCTTCCGCCGCCGCCAGCCGTCCCGGCGCCAAGGAGAGCGCCTCGCCGTACGCGCGAAGCACTTTCATCCCTCCGGGATGCAGCGCGTAATGCGCGACGTCCGAAATCGTCAGGCCGGCGGGAGAGAGCAGCGCCTCCGTCACGCCGCGCATCTCGCGCGTCACGAGGCTCGGGATATCCTTCGAGAAGACGACCTTCAGCCCGTCGTTCGTGACGTCCCAGCCCATGACGTCGAGCGAGTCCGGCCAGATCGTGCTGCGGGTCGAGACGATCCTCGGGACCGCGCGTCCGCCGGAAACCCGCGCCGCGGCGACCGCCTCGCCTTCGACGAGCGCCGCGGCGGCGCCGTCGGCGAAGAGGGACGTCGCGATCAGATTGCTCTTCGAGGCGTCGTCCCGAATGAACGTCAAGCTGCACAGCTCGGCCGCGACGACAAGGCACCGATGCCCAGGGAACGCGCTCACGTATTCGGCGGCCCGGGACAAGCCGGCGGCCCCACCGGCGCACCCGAGCCCCCAGATCGGCGTCCGCTTGACGTCCGGACGCAGCCCCAGCCGGTTGAACAGGCGCGCGTCGATGCTGGGCGTCGCCGTGCCGGTCGTCGTGACGAAGAGAATGTGGTCGACTGCGGTCGGCTCGACGCCTGCGCGCTCCAGGCAGTTCCGGGCCGCCTGTTCCGCAAGCGAGGAGGCGTGTTCGACGAACATCCAGTTCTTCTCTTCCGCATCGTGCGGGACCAGAAACCATTCCAGCGGCATGCAGAAGTGACGCGCGACGATTCCGCTATTATCGAAAATAGGCAACAACCGGTCCAATTGCGGAACGCTGGCGCCGAACATATGCCGGACCAATTCCTTGACGTCGGCTTGGGGAACGCGGAAATCGGGGACGGCCGTACCGATGGCGGCGATCGTCGCATGCAGCATCGTGACACCTCGCTATTCGAATTCGTCATCCTAGGTTTTCCAGTCGGCCGGATTCCTTATGCATCGCGGGAGACGGTATACGTCGTCCCGCCAGCCATGATATATTTTCCAAGAGGGGTGGGGCGGAATGGAGTTTCGTCTATCGGCGGGCGGCGCGAACTACGCGATCGAGCACGTTACGACGAATGTCATGCGGAATCGGCGGAACGAAGCCGTCGCGATGCACCGGCATCCGGTGTTTCATCTGATTTACGTGCTGGAGGGGAAGGGGAAGGTAACGGTCGGCGGCACCGAAACGACGGCGGCGCCGGGACTGCTGTATATTATTAATCCGAACGTGCCTCATAGCTTCTTGTTCGGCGACGGAGAGCCGCTGACCGATCTGGAATGCACGTTCCGGCTGTTGGACGAACGGGAGGAGCCGGCGGAGGTCGATTTCTTCGACTTGGTCGAGACGTCCCGGGGGCGGCGCTTGCCGGAAGAGTTCCGCTCGCAGCCGTTCCGCGTGCCTGAGCGGATGAAGCCGCTGCTGACGGAAGGCTTCGAGCGCGTCCTCGAGCTGTACCGGAGTCCGCTGACGCGGGGCAGCCTCGCTTTGGCGGTCGCGGACCTGTTATCGCGGGCGGAAGCCGTCGCGTTCGGCGCGAGCCGCGAGGAGGAGGCCCTCGATTCGTCGGAGGCGTTGATCGACAGCGTCAAGCAGTTCCTTCAGGCGAACCGGGGACGCCCCGTGACGCTTGGAGAGACGGCCGACTTCGCCCATATGACGCCGAATTACTTATGCCGCGTCTTCAAGGAACGAACCGGCGAGACGCCGATGGGTTATTTGCAGGCGGCTCGGATGCGCGAAGCGGAGAAGCTGCTCGCCCTTACGGACTTGCCCGTCTATACGATCGCGGAGAAGCTCGGCTACGAGGAACCGTCCTATTTCGCGAGGGTGTTCCGCCGCGCGACCGGCGAGTCGCCGCAGGCGTTCCGCAAGCGGCTCTTGGCGAGAAACCGGATAAAATAGTCCGCATAACGGAATAGATCGTGTCTTCTGCGAAGCGGAGGGTTGCCCTATACTGAGGCTGTCAGGTACAGGAAGGCAACCATCTTACGTATCGAGGAGTGGGTCTGATCCATGAGCTTAACCCGGGAGCAAGTCGCTGATTTCCAAACGTACGGATATGTCATCGCCGAAGACGTCTTTACCGACGCCGACTTGGCGCCGGTCATCGCGGAGCTGGAGCGGGAGATCGACCGGAGAGCGCGCGCGCTCCATGCGGAAGGCAAGATTGCGTCGCTGCACGAAGACGAACCGTTCGAACGGCGCTACGCGCTGCTCCACCGGCAATGCCCGGACATCGGCAGACGATTCGATATCATGTTCTTGCTCGGCTCCGCCATGTTCGACTTCCTGCGCAACGACAAGCTGCTGGACGTCGTCGAAAGCCTGCTCGGCCGCGAGCTGAGCTGTAACCCGATTCAACATATCCGCGCGAAAATGCCGTGGACCGGCGACGACGAACAGCCCGCAGGGTACGAGAACGTGCCGTGGCATCAAGATGCCGCCGTCACGTCGAAAGATTCGGAAGCGTCCGAAATTCTAACGTTCTGGATGCCGCTCGTCGATGCGACGGCGGAGACCGGTTGTATGGAGGTCATGCCGGAGGTGTTCAAGCTCGGGTATTTGGAGCATCAGGCGGAAGGAGGCACGACGATCGTGCCGAAGCTGCTGCCGGGCGTCAAACCGGTTACCGCGGAATGTCGCAAGGGCGGCATCGTCATCATGAACAAATATACGCCGCATCGCGGCACGACGAACCGGTCGAACATCGTGCGCTGGTCGCTCGATCTGCGATACCATAAGACCGGCGCACCGTCGGGAAGATCGCACCAACCGTCGTTCGTCGTTCGAAGCCGTGCGAATCCGGACAGCGTCTTGAAGGACGACGAGGCGTGGAGGAAGATGTGGCGCGAAGCGCTGGATAGACCGGCGCAACCGATTCACAGAGTGTAACAAGGTTGCACGCGGATGGCGACGCTTCCGGAGCCCCCTTACGGGACCGGGAGCGTCTTTCGCGTTCCGCATGGAAGAAAGCGAATGCTTCACCTCGTGAAACGTTTTCCGCTTTGCGTGCGTATATAATTGGAGAACGATTCCACAATCGGAAATGAAAAGGAGCGTGCGTGCGATCGACATGTTGGACGTGTATTGGTTTTGTTTCCTCGGCGGCGCGGCGTTCGCGGTATTGCTCGTGTTGTTCGACACGATCGCGGGCGGTTGGGTCGACGGGATATTCGATGCATTGCCTGACGCGGCGCATCCGATTCTTATCGCAGGCGGCATCGTCTCCTTCGGCGGAGCGGGTATTCTCCTGACCGAATACGGCTCGTTCGGCGTCTGGACCGTCGTCCTGTTGTCGGCGCTCGCGGCGGCGCTCCTCGCGATCGGGTTGTTTTTCTTCTACGTCAAGCCGATGAGCCAGGCGGAAAATTCGGTCGCGTATTCGATGAAGGAGCTGGAAGGCAAGCTCGGCGAGGTGTCGGTTCCGATTCCTGCCGGCGGGTACGGCGAAGTGGGCTTTACGTTCGGTCACGGCTTGGTGTATCATACCGCGAACAGCGACGATGCGGAGACGATCCAAGCCGGCGAGCGGGTGCTCGCGATCGACGTGAAGGACGGCGTCGTCACCGTGTGCCGATGGTCGGAATCTTATCCAATACATAATTAGGAGGAGAAGGAATGGATTTTTTAACGACGGAGTCTTGGTTGTTCGTGCCGGTCGTCGTCATCGGCGTGATCGTGCTTCTCGGTCTCGCGTTCTGGGCGCGGTACAAGACGGTCAGTCCCGACGAGGCGATGGTGGTGACCGGTTCGCTGCTGGGCTCGAAGAACGTGCTCGTCGACGATTCGGGCCGGAAGATCAAGATCGTCCGCGGCGGCGGCGCATTCATCTGGCCGATCTTCCAGAAGGCGGAATTTTTATCGCTCTTATCCCACAAGCTGGACGTCTCGACGCCCGAGGTGTATACGGAGCAGGGCGTGCCGGTCATGGCGGACGGCGTCGCGATCATCAAGATCGGCGGCTCGACCGAGGACGTCGCCACCGCGGCGGAGCAGTTCATGGGCAAGCCGACGGAGGCGCTGAAGGGCGAAGCGCAAGAGGTGCTCGAAGGTCATCTGCGGGCCATCCTCGGGATGATGACGGTCGAGGAAGTGTACCGCAATCGCGATAAGTTCGCGCAGGAAGTGCAAGGCGTGGCGGCTAGAGATCTTAAGAAAATGGGGCTGCAGATCGTGTCGTTCACGATCAAGGACGTCCGCGACAAGCACGGATATTTGGATGCGCTCGGGAAGCCGCGTATCGCGGCGGTCAAGCGCGACGCGGAAATCGCGGAAGCGGAAGCGATACGGGACTCCCGGATCCAGAAGGCGCGCGCCGACGAGGAAGGGCAGAAGGCCGAGCTGCTTCGCGATACGAACGTCGCGGAGGCGAACAAGGAGAAGGAATTGAAGGTCGCGGCGTTCCGGCGAGAGCAGGACGTGGCGAAGGCGGAAGCGGATCAGGCGTACCATATTCAAGAGGCGAAGTCGAAGCAGCTCGCGGTCGAAGAACAGATGCGTATCGAGATCGTGCGCAAGGAGCGGGAGATCGACATCGAGGAGAAGGAAATTTCCCGCCGCGAGAAGCAATACGACGCTGAAGTGAAGAAGAAGGCCGACGCGGACCGGTACTCGGTAGAGCAGGCGGCGGAAGCGGCGAAGTCGCGGGCGATCCGCGAGGCGGAGGCGCAGCAATTCCGAATCGAAGCCGAAGCGAAGGCGCTTGCGGAGCAGAAGCGGCTCGAAGGTCTTGCCATCGCCGACGCCGAGCGGGCCAAGGGGACGGCCGACGCCGAGGTCATCCGCCTCCGGGGTCTCGCGGAAGCGGAAGCGAAGGAGAAGCTCGCCGAGGCGTTCGCGAAGTTCGGCGAGGCGGCGGTGCTCGACATCATCGTGAAGATGCTGCCGGAGCTCGCGGGCAAGGTGGCGGCGCCGATCTCCGCGATCGACAAGCTGACCGTCGTGGATACGGGGCACGGCGAAGGGGCGGCCAGGGTGAGCAACTACGTGACCTCGCTCATGGCTACCGCGCCGGAAATGCTGAAGAACGTATCCGGCATCGACGTCGAAGGGCTGATCAAGGGGCTTACGCAGAAGTCGGTTCGTCCTTCGGATCCGGTTACCCCGGCCGCCGCGATCGAAGCGGCGCCCGCGGCGGAGCCGTCGAACGAAAGAAAATAACGTAACGAAAAACAGGACCGAGCGGCGAGGTTGCCGTTCCGTCCTGCTTTTATTTTCGCGGAAAATCGTTCATGCCTTGGAAGAAAAGACGAATTGTTTCACCATTTCGATCGTAACATATTTCCTAGTGGGGGAGATTCCGTGTTTGGCGTGCGCATTAATGCGGGCGGTCGCTTCGTTAATGCGATCGACGTCGAACGGTTCTCCGTTCCTGCATTTCGTTACGGCTTCTTCTATAGCCTCCTCGCGGAGCGCATCCAGCCGTTCGAACTCGACGAGGTGCAGATGCTGCTTCTTCGAGTGCTTCGAGATCGACTCGTGGACGTTCAAGGGGGGTCCTCCTTATTTTCAACCTATGATTCCCAATGGTACTATAGTAGAAATCGTAACTCAACTGATTCATGACAGCTAGGAGGCTGCGCCATGCAAGAAGTCCTCATTGGAAGCATCGTCTCCGCCCTGGCGACCGGACTCGGCGCGCTGCCGATCTTAATGATGAAGGTCGTAACGCATCGTTGGAGGGATATCCTGCTCGCGTTCACCGCGGGCATCATGGTGGCCGCCACGGTGTTCAACCTGATTCCGGTCGCGCTCGATCATTCGAACCTGCTGACCGTCACGATCGGCATTTTGCTCGGCACGTGCGTGCTGAGCGTCATGGAACGGTATATGCCGCATATCGATCTGGAGCATTCGAAAACGTCGACCGTGCAATTCGATCAGAAGAGCATGCTCATCATTACCGCGATCACGCTGCATAACCTGCCGGAAGGCTTGTCCGTCGGCGTCAGCTACGCGAGCGAAAGCGCCGGCCTCGGTCCGATCATCGCGCTCGCCATCGGGCTGCAGAACGCCCCGGAGGGGTTCCTCGTCGCTTTGTTCCTTGTGACGCAGAAGGTGAAGAAATGGCAGGCGTTCGCGATCGCCACCCTGACGGGCACGGTCGAAATCGCGACGGGGCTGCTCGGGTTCTTCTTGACGTCTTACGTCTCGAATTTGGTGCCGTACGGCTTGGCGTTCGCCGCCGGCGCGATGTTGTTCGTCGTTTATAAAGAGTTGATCCCCGAGAGCCATGGGGACGGGAACGAAAGCTCGTCGACGTTTTCCTTCATTTTCGGACTTATCACTATGATCGCGCTCATCGAATGGTTCGGGTAACTCAAGCATAGGCGGTGATACGGAACAATGAATCGAAGCTCGCATCGAACGCCGAACCGACAACCGAGCCGTCCGCCGAACCGCCCGACGCAGCGCGGCGTACGGGCCTTCCGGAAATATATGCTGTTCTTCCTGCTGGCGACCGGGACGATCGGCGCGTACTTATGGATCGCCTACCGGACGCCCTTGGCCGAAGCGCTGGCGAACACGGCCGCCGACCCGCGGACGTTCTTAAGCGAAGCGGACGTGGCGCGGGCAGCGTCGTATTCGATGCTCCGCGATCTGTTGTTTTTCGTCGGGTACTTCTGGGAGTGGGGCATGCTGCTTTGGCTCATGACGAGCGGGTACGCCCGCACGTTGTCGCAGGGGCTGAAGGGGCTGATCGGCAGCGTATGGCTCCGCTTCCCGGCGTACATCGCGGGCATCGCCGCGGCGTTGTTCGCGCTCGGGCTTCCGCTGCGTCTGCTGTCGTATTCGATTTCGCGGAATTACGACGTCTCCACGCTGTCGTTCGGCGGCTGGTGGAGAGACCAATGGGTGCAGCTCGCCGTCGATTACGCGCTGATGCTCGCCGTAGGGGCGGTCGTCTTCGCGCTCGCGCGCAAAGGCGGAACGTGGTGGTTCCGATTATGGCTGCTCTCGATTCCGTTCCTCGTCTTTCTGATGTTCATCCGGCCCGTAGCGATCGATCCGCTGTTTACCAAGTACGAGCGCCTCTCCGATCCGGCGTTGGAGCATGCGGTGCTCGAGATGACGGCCAAGGCGGGGGTGCCGGCGGAACGGGTGTTTGAGGCGAACTATTCGAAAAAGACGAACGCGATCAACGCATACGTCGACGGCATCGGCCCGTCGCTGCGCATCGTCATCTGGGATACGGCGCTTCACAAGCTTACCGCGGAGGAGATCGTCGTCCTGACGGCGCACGAGGTCGGCCATTACGTGAAGAAGCATCTGCAGTGGAGCGCGGCCGGCGGCGTCGCGTCCATGTTCTTCCTGCTGTGGATCGGGAACAAGGCGTACCGCTTCGCGCTCAAGCGATGGAGATCCTTCTTGTTCATTCGTCACCCCGCGGATTGGCCGGGCCTACCGCTCATGCTGCTCGTCGTCTCCGTCCTGACGTTCGTTACGACGCCGCTTACGAGCGCGGTGTCCCGGAACGCCGAGCTCGAAGCCGACCGATACGCGTACGCGCTGACCGGCGACGCGGACGCCGCCGTCACGATGTACCAGAAGCTGGCCGCATCCTCGCGGGGGACGCTGTACCCGCCGGCGCTGACCTACTGGTTCCGCTACACGCACCCGTCGCTCGGAGACCGCATTACGGAGGCGCTCGACTATGATCGAACGCTGCCGTAAGCTGACGTTGGTCGCGTTGGCCGGGGTGTTCACGGCGCCGAATTTCATGGACGAGTTCCTCGCGGAGACGGCGAAGCGATGCGAGCGCGCGGGGTGGGACGTGACGTCGTTCTCGCTGATGCCTTACGGGGATTGGACGAGGTCGAAGCTGCGGCAGGCGGCGGAAGCCGCCCGTCTCTGCGGGGCGCCCTCGGATTGCGGCTTCGTCGCGCTGCTCGGCCACAGCGGGGGCGGCGTCGCGGCGGCGCATGCGGCGGACGAGCTGTCGAAGCGCGGATACCGAATCGGCGCCGTCGCGATGATCGGTTCCCCGAAGACACCGCTGCCGCGAGGCGTCCGGTCGAAGACGGCGTACTTCTACGCCGCCGACGCGCGCGGGAAGCCGGCGGATCCGATCGCGCGGATCGGCGCCTGGGCGGCCCGGACGCCGGCGCGTGCGCAGGGCTTGGAGTTGATCGGGGGCCATCGCGACTATTTTCGCTCGCATGCGCCGTTCCTGAGCGCGAACGGCCGTTCGAATTTAGCGGCGTCCGCGGAAGCGGCGGCGGATTGGGTGCTCGAGGCGTTGGAGACTGCATGGGACAGCGCGCCGATCGCTGAGGAGTAACGGTTTGTTCAGAGGTCGGACGGGCGGTCCTTCGGCTTCGGCCCGAATTTCCGCAGCTGCTCCCACTGGCCTTCCCTCTCGAGGATGACGGCTTGCAACTCTCCGAAGATGTCGTAGTGCGGATAGCTGTCGCGATGATGGATGTACTGCGGGGGAAGGCCGTGCGAGACGGCCCATCGACGGAGCTTCTCGAGATCCGAGCAGCCGACCTTCGTCACGGACGTGACGCCGGAAACCTTCGGGTGAAGCCAATAATGGGTCAGGAAGGCGATACGGCCTTCGGCGACGTCTTTCTTCCAGGCCGCGAGTTGTTCTCTCGTTACGCCGAACGCCATTTGGCTTGCCTCCTTGTTCGTATGCTTGCGCGTCGCTCCGGTACGGTACCGGGGCGATTTTTTTTGGCTTGATCATACCGCATCCGCGAGCCGGGGACAAGCGTCGGGACGCGCCGCGCCTTCGATCTAGGTTCTGGTGATAATGTGAATATTGTGCTATCCGATCTCAATAATCTTTTATATCGCGATTGAAATCCGTTTTTTATAATATGAATATCGTCGCAAAGAATTTCATGGAATGGAGCGTGTTCGTCATGGCAAGTCGACAAATCAAATGGGGCATCTTAGGCTGCTCGAGCATCGGGGAACGTGCGGTCATCCCCGGCATTAAGGGTTCGGAGACGGGCGTCGTCGCGGCCATCGCGAGCCGGACCGAAACGAAAGCGAAGGAGACGGCCGAGCGGCTCGACATTCCGAAAGCGTATTCTTCGTATGAGGCGGTGCTCGCCGACGACGAGATCGACGCCGTCTATATTCCGCTGCCGAACCACCTGCATATGGAGTGGACGTTGAAGGCGGCGGAAGCCGGCAAGCACGTCCTGTGCGAGAAGCCGATCGCGCTCACCGCCGCCGAAGCCGAGCGGATGGCGGAGGCGTGCGAACGGGCCGGCGTCGTATTGGCCGAAGCGTTCATGTATAGACTGCATCCTCGGTACGAGAAAATTCGAGAGATGATCGCCGCCGGCGACATCGGAGAGCTGCGCGGCATCCACGGCACGTTCACGTTCAACGGCGCCGCGAACAAGAGCAACGTACGCTTCGTGAAAGAGTGGGGCGGCGGCTCGGTGTACGACATCGGCGTCTATCCGATTTCGGCCGCGCGTCTCGTCACCGGGTTGGAACCGGAAGCGGTAACCTGCCGCGCGCTGTTCTCGCCGGAGCACGGCGACGTCGACATGATGGCGTCCGGGCTCGTCGAGTTTCCGAACGACGTCTCGCTGACGTTCGATTGCGGCATGTGGGCGGAATTCCGCAACACGCTGGAGATTCTCGGCACGACCGGGCGCATCGAGGTGCCGTCCGCGTATATCGGCCCGCAAAATATCGTTCTTCATTCCAAAGGCCAGAGTACCGAACTGGAGATGCCGACGCTTAATACTTATACGCTTCAGGCGGACGCCTTCGCGAGAGCGGCGAACGGCGAGGCGCCGCTGCCGTTCGCGCCGCAAGACGCCGTTCTCAACATGCGCGTCGTCGACGCTTGTCTGAAATCCGCTCGCGAGAAAGCTCGCGTGACGTTATAAGGAGGACCTTCCCATGGTACAACAACGCACGATCGATACGATCGACCTGCCCGGCGTCGGCCGCGGCGTATCTCGCCTCATTCTCGGCACGGACTACTACGCGCCCGAAATTATGGAGCGCATCGCCCCGATCATGGACGAATTCGTCGCGATCGGCGGCAATACGTTCGATACCGGCCGCATCTACGGCGGCGGCAAGAGCGAAGCCGCGTTGGGACAATGGATTCGCGAGCGCGGCAACCGCGACCGCGTCAACGTCTGGACTAAGGGCGCTCATCACGACGCGAACGGTCCCCGCGTGAATAAAGCGGCGATCGACGACGATATGGAGCGGAGTCTCGAGACGCTGCAGATGGATTTCGTCGACTTGTACGCGCTGCACCGCGACGATCCGGACGTCGAGGTCGGCCCGATTCTCGAAGCGCTTAACGCGCACATAGAGGCGGGACGCGCGAAGGCGATCGGCGCTTCGAACTGGTCGTATCGAAGGCTGCAGGAAGCCAACGATTACGCCGCCGCGCACGGGCTCGTCGGCTTCAGCTTCAGCAGCCCGAACTTCAGCCTCGCTCGCGCGAACGAGCCGTTCTGGAAGGGCTGCGTATCGGTCGACGACGAGACGTGGGCTTGGCATCGCGATACGCGGCTGCCGCTGCTGTCCTGGTCGTCGCAAGCCCGCGGCTTCTTCTCCGGCCGGTTCACGCCGGACAACCGGGAGAACGCCGATCTCGTCCGCGTGTTCTACAGCGACGATAACTGGGCGCGCCAACGCCGCGCGAGCGAGTTAGCCGCCGAGAAGGGCGTCACGACGATCCAAATCGCGCTCGCGTACGTGTTGAACCAGCCGTTCCCGACCTGCGCGTTGATCGGTCCGGCCAATCTAGACGAGCTGCATTCGTGCAGAGACGCGAGCTTCCTGACGCTGACCGAAGAGGAAATTCGCCGCCTCGAGGGCTGAACCGGCGAGGCGGGCAAGCTACCATTCCTTCGCCCCGAGGATTATAATGGGAATAATCAAAGCGAAGGATGGTAGAACACGAACATGAGCAACGGGAAGATCGTGAAGATCGGCGTTATCGGCGCCGGGAATATCGGCAACGAGCATATCAAGCAGTTCTCCGCGATGAAGGACCAATGCGAGGTCGTCGCGGTGACCGACGCGTACCTTCCGCTGGCGGAGCAGCGGGCGAAGGAATACGGGATTCCGAACGTATACGATAACGCGGAGGCGCTGCTCGAGAGCGACGTCGACGCCGTCGTCGTCGGGGTGCCGAACAAATTCCACGCGCCGGTCGCGACGCTGGCGCTCGAGAAGGGCAAGCACGTGCTGCTCGAGAAGCCGATGGGCATCGATCTCGATAGCGCGAAGGCGATCGTGCGCAAGCAGCGAGAGACGGGCAAGATCGTCATGATCGCGCATCAGATGCGGTGGGAATGGCTCGCGACGAAGGTGAAGGAGCAGGTCGACCGCGGCGAGCTGGGCAGCGTCTACACGGCTAAAGCCGGATGGTATCGCCGGAAGGGCATTCCGGGTTGGGGCACATGGTTTACCCGCATGAGCGAATCGGGCGGCGGCCCGCTGATCGATATCGGCGTACATATGCTGGACTTGTCGCTGCACTTGATGGGGAGTCCGAAGCCGGTCGCCGTCTCCGGCGCGACGTACGCGGAGTTCGGCCCGCGGAAGAAGGGGATCGGCACGTGGGGCAAGCCGAATTGGGAAGGCTACTATGACGTCGAAGATCTCGCGACGGCGTTCATCCGGATGGAAGACGGCAGGACGTTGACGCTTGAGGTGAGCTGGGCGGTGCATATGGACACGAACAGCACGCCGTTCGTGCACTTGATGGGTACGGACGGCGGCGCCGCGCTGTACGGAAACCGCGGCAAGTTCTTGACGGAACGATTCGACGCCCCCATGGAAGTCGAGCTCTCGCGTCCGGAGCAGGACGAAGGCGCGCGGAAGCGGATGTCGGATCACTTCCTCGCTTGCGTTCGGGACGGCAAGGAGCCGATCACCTCGGTTATGACGGGCTATACGAACAATCTGATTCTAGACGCGATCTACCGCTCTTCCCGTTCGGGCAAGGAAATTACGCTCGACTGGTCGCTATAAGGCGGAACGCGAATGATTACACGGACCGTCACCCCGTCGGAAAGCGGCAAGAAGCTGCATCGGTACTTGTGCTCGCTGATGCCGAACTATCCCCTCGGCCAAATTTACAAGATGATCGACCAAGGCAAGGTGCGCGTAAACGGAAAGCGCAAGAAGCAAAACTACGAGATGGCGTCCGGCGACGAGCTGACGATCTTCGTAGACGAAGAGACGTTCCAACGCTCGGCCGGAGCGGAGAAGAAGCCGAAATTCATCGGCATTCCCGCGAACATCGATGTCGTCTACGAAGACGACGAGCTGTTGGTAGTCAATAAGCCGGCGGGGCTGCTGACGCATCCCGACCGAACGGAGCAGAAGGACACCCTGATCACGAGAGTCCATGCATATTTGTACCGGAAGGACGCGCTCGACAGCCGGCTGTTCTTACCGGCCTCCGCCAACCGGCTCGACCGCAACACGAGCGGGCTCGTGTTGGTCGGCAAGACGGCGGGCATGCTGCACAAGCTTAATCAATGGGTGCAGCGGCGGGAGATCGGCAAATATTACGTGACGATCGTGCAGGGACGCCTCGAGGGCAAAGGCGAAATCTCCTCTTCCCTCGAACGGGACGAGAGGTCGAACCGGACGCGCGTATCGACCGCGGAAGAGGCGAAGGAATCGATGACTCGGTACGAAGCGCTGCATTCGGCTTCCGGTTATACCTTGGTCGAGGTCGATCTCGAGAGCGGACGTACGCACCAAATCCGCTCCCACTTCCAAAGCATCGGTCACTCGCTTCTCGGCGACGTGAAATACGGCGGGCGGCCGTACGAGGGCGTAAACCACCAGCTGCTGCACGCCTGGAGGATTACGCTGCCCGACGGCCGGACGTTCCAGGCGCCGCCGCCGGACGAGTTCGGCTCCATTCTCCGAAAGCTGCGATTGACGCTTCCGCACGCGTAACGATAACGACCCTTCCTCGAGGAAATCGGGGAAGGGTCGTTCGTTATTGTCCGATGGAAAATAATCGGGGACAAAGCAGGAAAACGACAATGGCTGTCGAATAATGTCAAATGGAGTCAGTCACTGTCGCAGAGGGTGGAGCAGCTTGAAACAGATACAAGTCTTACACGAAGCCTCGCAGGTCGTATTCGAGCATCTCGGCCAGCTTCTCGGCGCGAATACGTTCTTCCTAGCGGAGAGCGACCTGGAGAAGAATCGGATCGTCAGCGCTTGGAACCGGAGCGAACAGACGTTCGAGGAAGACGATACCCTCTCCTACGAGAAGTCTTATTGCAAGCTCGTGTTGGACAAGGACGAACCCGTCATGATTCCGGATACGGCCGCGCACCCGCTTACGCAACATCTCGGTTTGACCGCCATGCTCGGCCCGCGTTCCTTCATCGGGGTGCCCGTCCGTCGACGGGACGGACGCAAGTTCGGTACGATTTGCGCGTTGGACCGTCCGAACGGGTTTACGGCGCCCGCTCTGACTTACCTTGAACAGGCGGCCGTCTTCCTCGGCGTATTGGTCGACGTGGAAGACAGCTTATACATAGACGAGCTTACTTCGTTATATAACCGTACTTACTTAGAGATGTTTTACGATCATCTGTCCGCGGACGCGGAGCTGTCCGCCGTCTTTATCGACATCGATCGCTGCAAGGCGGTGAACGAAGCGTACGGCCGCCCCTTCGGCGACGCGCTGCTGAAGCGGTTCGCGGATCGGCTGAAGCATACGGTTCGCGGCATCGGCATTCCCGCCCGGTATGCGGGAGACGAATTTATGGTGCTCTTGTTCCATCGGAGCGCGGAACAGGCCCATCGGATCGCGGAGTCGATCTACGAGCAGTTGACGGCGCCGTTCGACGTGATGGGCCACGAGATTCAAATTACCGTCAGCATGGGCGTCAGCATGGAGGGGACGACGCTCTCGGATCATATCATTCGTTCCGACGCAGCGATGTATCAAATCAAGAAGAACGGGAAGGAAGGCATCGCGGTGTACGAGGACGAGCTCGAGGAGCTCATTCCGGAGAACGGACTGCGGCGGGGGGTGAAGCATAACGCCTTCCATGTAATGTATCAGCCGATCGTCGAAGCCGCGACAGGCGAGACGGTCGTCGAAGCGCTGATCCGGTTGAAGCATCCCGAGATGGGGGTCGTCGGTCCGAACGCCTTTTTGCCGCATGCGGAGAAGTCCGGATATTTGCTCGAGATGGATTTGCAGACGCTGCGGAACGCATGCCTGCAACTGCAGAGCTTGCCTGGATGGAGAAGCCGGATTTCGAAGCTCGCCGTCAATTGCGACGCGATCGAGCTGCGCCGGCCGGACTTCCCCGAACTCGTCGCGGCCGTCTTACGCGAGACGTCGTTCCCGGCCGATCGGATCGAATTCGAATTGAACGAGCGGATCAGCATGTTCGACATCGAAGCGATCGAACCGCAGGTGATGCGGCTGCGCGAGATGGGCGTGACGTTCGCCTTGGACGACTTCGGTCACGGATACTCGACGCTGGGGCTGCTGATGAAGCTGCCGGTACAGAAGGTGAAGCTCGATCGGCTGTTCGTCGAGGCGCTGCCGCACGATCCGAGAAGCCGCGCGATCGTCGAAGGGCTTCTCGCGATGTGCGAACGGCTCGAGCTGGCGGTCGTCGCGGAAGGCATCGAGACGATCGAGCAATGGAAGGCGCTGCGCTCCCTCGGCTGCCGATGGATGCAAGGCTACCTGCTCAGCCGGCCGGTGCCGCTCGAGGAGCTTGAAGATGCCTTGGGCCAAGCGGTCGCCCGTTGCGGAATTCCGACTTCCTAAGAGTCGGCTACAGCTTCCGGGCGGGTTCGGCATCGAATCGGAACAGGTCGCCGTATACGATCGCGTCGGACGTCGTCAGCCGATCGATCGCCGTCCGCTTGAACGGTTCGCACGTCGCCGCGTCGACGGCCTCGCCGGTCGACTTGTCGTAGCATGCGTTCTTCGTGAACACGAGCTTGTCCGTCGCGAAGCTTCCGTCCCGGAAGACGACGAATTCGGGGCGGCCTCTCGCGAACAAATCTCTTCCGAAATAGAACCGATCCGACGGGACGATGCCGAGCAGATGCAGCAGCGTCGGATACAAGTCGATCTGGCCGGAAACCGTCGGCATGACGCGCCCGTCGACGCCGGGAATATGGATGATCAGCGGCACGCGCTGCAGCTGGATCGTATCGAACGGCGTGATTCGCTCCTTCCCGAGAAGGTGGGCCATCGACTTGTCATGCTTCGACGAAATGCCGTAATGATCCCCGTACAGCACGAACATCGAACGTTCGTACAACCCCTCCCGTTTCACCGCTTCGAAGAAAGCCTCCACCGCCGAATCCAAATACCGCACCGTAGGGATATACCGATTCAACGTTCGCGACTTCGACGTATATTCAGGCACGAGCCGGTTCGCCTCGTCGAGCTCGAACGGATAGTGATTCGTTAGCGTGATGAGCTTGGCGAAGAACGGCTCCGGCAGCCCCCTCGCCATCGTAACGCTCTGTCGGAAGAACGAAGCGTCGCTCAGTCCCCACCCGATCCGATTGCTCTCGTCGACGGCGAAATCGTCAACCGAATAAAACCGCTCGTACCCGAGCGTATCGTACATGCGCCCGCGATTCCAGAACGACGGTCCGTTCGCGTGGAACGCGACGGGCGTAAAGCCGTGCTCCTTCAGCGTCTTCGGCAACGTATGGTATTCGTTCTGGGCATGCGTAAAGAACACCGCCCCGGTCGGCAGCGGATACAGCGACGTATCGATTAGAAACTCCGCATCCGACGTCTTGCCTTGCGCCGTCTGGTGATAGAAATTTTCGAACGAGAAGCTCTCCCGGCGCAGGCGGTTCAAGAACGGGGTCACTTCTCGACCTTCGATGCGGCGATCGAGCATGAAGCTCTGCAGCGACTCGAGGGAGATCAAAAACACATTGCGGCCGCGGGCCAACCCGAAGGTCGCGGGGTCGACGCCGTCCGGCGGAAGCGTCTCGAAGAAGCGCGACGCCTCCGTGAAATCGGGCTCGCGCGCCAACGCTTTCCGCGACCCCGTACGCGCGCTGACGACCGCGTCGTACAGGTGGTAATTGTACGCTCCGATGCTGCGCACCATGATTTGCCGGTCGAACGCCCGCGAAAGCAGTTCCGGCCGGACGCTCTCGGCCATCGAGTAATTGGCCGAGAGCGTCGCGCCCATGAGGGCGAAGGCCGAAATCACCTTCAGCCTGGACCATGGCACGAGCTTCGGGCGGAGTCGGCACGCCAACGCCGTAAGCGCGAAGCCGTCCGCGAAGACGAGAACGTCGGCGGGCTGAAGCAGTTCGTATACGCTCTCCCACAGATCGTTCATATGCTCCGACAGAAGCAGGACCGGGAGCGTAAGGAAATCGTTGAAGAACCGGTAAAAGACCAAGTCGGCGAACAGGAGCGTCGACGTCGCGAACGCGGCGGCGACGATGCCGAAGCGAAGGCGGCCGCGCAGCGCGACCATGCAGACGAGCGCGATCGCGAGTACGGAAGCGATCGGATGAACCAACATCATAAGTTCTTGCTTCCAGCCGGAGACCGGCAGGGAGAAGGCGAACCGCTGCACCAAATACGATTTCAACCATATCGCGAATAGGCCTGCATAAAGAAAAGCGTTCCTGTTGGACAATGGCGCTCCCCCCGAAAATTGGAAAATGACAGACGTTATCGTTACCTTCCCGTTCCGAAAATATTCCGTTTTTACTTTGGAATACTATGTAAGCGGAACGAAGGAAGGGGAGGGAACGGCGTGCAACGAAGAAGAAACCGAATTCACCCGGGGCTGTGGGCGGCAGCGGCCGCATTGGCGGCATACGTCGCGCCGCTGTTCCTGCTCGGGGAACGGGCGCATCTGCGCGTGCACGACAATTTGGATTCGAATATCGCGTGGTACCGGGTATTGATCCGGAGCGGACAATGGTTCGGGGCGCATGATGCCGTCATCCCGCAAATTATGAACGGCTTGCCGCGGAACGCCTTCGGCACGGAATTCAGCCTGCTCGTCGCGCTGCACGCGGCGTTCCCGCCCATGCTTGCTTATGCGATCAGCCAGACGCTCGTGCGCGTCATCGCTTTCATAGGCATGTACTTGCTGCTTAGGGATTTCGCGCTCCGGAACGACGATGCCGCTTGGATTCGAATCGGGGTGTCGCTCGCGTTCGCATTGACGCCTTTCTGGCCTTCGGGGATGCTGAGCACGCTAGGACAGCCGCTGGCGCTGTGGGCGTTATTGCATATTCGCGGCGGAACGGCGAAGCTGCGGCACTGGGGCGCGCTCGCTGCGCTGCCGCTGTATTCGAGCTTCGTGCTCGGCTTCTTCTTCTTTCTTGCGGCGATGTTCGCGTGGTGGCTGTGGGAG
Organism: Paenibacillus antri; assembly: GCF_005765165.1. Classification (NCBI taxonomy): domain Bacteria; kingdom Bacillati; phylum Bacillota; class Bacilli; order Caryophanales; family Paenibacillaceae; genus Paenibacillus; species Paenibacillus antri. The sequence goes on from NZ_VCIW01000016.1 coordinate 154,364, forward strand.
GCCGTCGTCCGGAGGCGATGGAATCCGCGGTTTCTGGCGGCGATCGCGCTGACGACGGCGCTCTACTTATGCGTCGAGTACCGGCTCGTGTTATCGCTCGTGCTGTCGGAGGCGCCGACGAGCCGCGACGAGTTCGTTTCCTCGAAGCTCCCGTTCTGGCGGTGCGTGCGGCTTGCCGCGAAAAACTTCCTCCTTGGGCATCACCATGCGCATACGCTTCATACGGCGATCGTCTTGCCGATGACGTACGTCGCCGCGCTGCTCGCGGCGGGCCGTCGGTCCTGGCGATCCGGCGTCGACGGAAGATGGCTGCTGCCGCTGCTGGCGTTGAACGCCGCGTTGTCGATTTGGTACGCGTTTTGGTTTTACGTCGGGTGGCAGCCGTTGAAAGAGCGTTGGGACTTGCTCAATACGTTTAACTTCGCCCGGTTTCATTTTCTGCGTCCTCTCGTCGTCTATGTTTGCTTCGCTCTCGCTTGTTCGTTGTTCTGGCGCCTCGGCGGCAGAAGGGGGCGGGTGCTGGTATGCGCCGGGCTGGTCTGCCAAGCGGTCCTGCTCGGCGCGTTCAACGAAGAAATCGTATACCGCAAACGGCCGTCGTTCCGCGAATTTTACGCCGAAGCGCAGTTTCGGGACATCCGGGACTATATCGGCGAGCCTCCGTCGAGCTACCGGGTCGTCAGCATCGGAATTCATCCGGCGATCGCCCAATTCAACGGCTTTTACACCCTGGATACCTATAATAATTTCTATCCGCTCGCCTACAAGCATGCCTTTCGGCGCATCATCGCGCGGGAACTCGAGAAGAACGAGAAGCTTCGCGAGTATTTCGATACGTGGGGCGGGCGTTGTTACGTGTTCGTCGACGAATTGGGGAAGAAGTACGATTATAAGGCGAACTCGAAGAAAAAGATTCGAAACTTCGAGTGGGACGTCGACGCGTTCCGCGCGCTCGGAGGGCGGTACGTCCTCTCCGCGCTGCCCATCGAGGACGCCGAAGCGAACGGCTTGGCGCTGCGGCGCGAGTTTCGACATCCCGACTCCGCTTGGCGCATCTATTTGTATGAAGCAGTTCCTTCCTTACGCATACTAACCTCGCTGGGGAAAGGGGGGATAGGCGACATGGCGAAGCCGGATAACCGGGAAGATAACGTGCCACATCTGCAGGAAGCGATTCAGAATACGCTGAAGAAACAACACGACACCGAGGATTACTTGGAGGAGTTCGCGGACGAGATTCCCGTTTCCGAAAAGGAGACGCTTCTCGCGAAAAACGAACGCCGTCAAGCGGCGATCGAGAAGTTCCGCAGCGAAGTGAAGGACGAAGCTCACTCCGATTGATTCGATTCGATCGCGACGAATCCCCTGTCCGCATGCCGGACAGGGGATTTTTAATTACGAACCGATCGTCGACTCGGCGAGCAGCTCGTAGGAGCGCAAGCGCGCCTCGTACGTCGGCGCGTACGTGACGACGAGCAGCTCGTCGACGCCGTACGCGTCCGCGAACGCCGCGAGCTTCCCGCGGATCGCTTCGGGGCCGCCGACCAGCATTCGCTTGCGATTTTCCACGATCCGCATCCGATCCCACTCGGAATACGGATAGTCGCGCACTTCCTCGGGGGTCGGGAACGGTCGTCCGAACTGACCTTGCTCGAACAGCAGAAACCGCAAATCCAACGCCGTCGCGTACGCCTCGGCGTCTTCGTCGCGCTCGGCGCAGACGACGTGTACCGCGACGATAACGCGCGGAGCGTCGCCGAGCGGGCCGGGGCGGAAAGCGTCGCGGTAATCCCGGACGACCTGCGCGCCGTCGTCGCCGTTGATGAAATGGGCGAAGACGAACGCCCCGCCGAGCTTCGCGGCGATCTCCGCGCTGACGACGCTCGAGCCGAGCAGCCACAGCTCGGGGGCGGTCGGGACGACCGGCGTTGCCTGAAGCCCTTGGAGCTCGTGTCCTTCGGGAAGGCGGTCGTGCAAGTAACCGTAGAGCTCAAGCAGCGCATCCGGCAGCCGGTCGTCCATGATTTTCGTTCGACCGTACCGCAGCGCCTTCGAGGCGAGCGGCATGCCGCCCGGCGCTCGTCCGAGTCCGAGGTCGATGCGGCCGGGGTACAACGCTTCGAGGACGCGGAATTGCTCGGCGACCTTATACGGGCTGTAGTGCGGCAGCAGCACGCCGCCCGAGCCGACGCGGATGCGCGCCGTGTTCGCCGCGATCGCGGCGATCAGCACCTCCGGCGCGGAGCCGGCGAGGCCGGGGGTGTCGTGATGCTCCGCGACCCAATACCGTTCGAATCCGAGCGCCTCGGCCCGCTTGGCGAGCCGGATCGTCTGGCGGAGCGCTTCCGACGCGTCGACTCCTTCCAAGAGCGGCGATTGATCCAACACGCCGATCTTCAGCTTCAAGACGCATTCCTCCTATCGGGCTTCGTATACTCGCAAGTCGATCAAGCGACGGCCATCCTTCGGATCCGCGCCTCCCCGAACGGCAGCGCGACGGACCAGACGCCCTCGGGCGGACGAAGCTCGCGGCGGAAGGTGCGCATCGCGACGGGCGGTTCGATCGTGACGAAGTCGGCGTACTGATGAAACATGCGCAGGCTGTTGCCGGCGACGATGTTGAGCGCTTCGCCGAGGGCATCCAGAAGCAGCGGCATCTCCTCCTCGGCGCTCCAGCCTTCGAAGCTCATCCGATGCAGAAGCCGGAGTCCGCCGTCCACCTCCACGCTCAACAGCAGCCCGCCGTCCATCGCGCCTTCGAGGATGACGCATGCCGTCAAATCGAGCAACGGAGCGGAAGGGGACCAGGTCGGAACGGCGTTCCTCCAAGCGTCCTCCGGGAGGCGCAAGCCGAGATGATACGCGAAGTAGATGCGCGCCGCCTCGACCAACCGCTCGAGCAGGGCCGGCGTTCCGGCGTCCGGTCCGAAGGACGCCGAACGCGCGGCGGACGGAACGGGGGATAGCGCGGCGTCGATCCATTCGGTCAGCCGGCGTTCGCCGCGTTCCAGCTTGTCGCCGACGTTCGGATAGACGAGCGGCGCTTCGATCCGCTCGATCGGCGGGCGGTCGCAGCGATCGACGTACGCGCGGCTCACGAGATCGTACCGATTCGCTGCGTATACGTCGCGGAACGCGCGCTTCGCCTCCGTATACGCGCCCCGCTCGAATAAGCCTCGCGCTTCCTCGAACCGTTCCCTAGTTCGCAGCTTCCTCTCGAAGATGTCCGGCGCGTCCGCCTCGAACAGCTCGAAGATGCGTTCGACGCGCTGGCGCCCGCGCACTTGGACGGCGTCGATCTGCCGCATCGCGTACGCGGACGGATCGGCGAGCCGGTCGACGGTGTTGCCGGTGAGCAGCAGCGTCGTCCCGTACGCCTTATTCAAGTTTTCCACCCGGGAAGCGACGTTCACCGCGTCGCCGATGACCGTGCCCTGCAGCCGCCGCTCGCCGCCGACGATGCCGAGCAGGAGGGGGCCGCTGTTCAGGCCGAGGCCGATGCGGATCGGTTCATAGCCGGCACGCAGCCGGCCGAGGTTGTACTCGCGCAAGGCGCCGAGCATATGCAAGGCCGACTTGACGGCGTCGTCCGCGCTTTCGCCGAACAACGCCATGATCGAGTCGCCGATGAACTTGTCGATGAAGCCGCCGAACGCTTCCACGCTCGGTTCCATGCGAGATAAGTACGAATTCAAAAACCGGAGGGTTTCCTCCGGTTTCCATCGTTCGGACAACGTCGTGAACGCGCGGATGTCCGTAAACAGCACGGTCATCTCGAGCCGCACATGGTCGTCGTGCCGCAGCTCGCCGAACGATCCCTTATTTAGGTAAGTAAGCAACTCGTGAGGCACGAACCGGCGGTATGCCTCGTCGCCGCGTTCGCCGCTCATATGACGATCTGCGACAGGTCGGTGTAAATCGTGGCGAACAGCGATTCGTCCAATGACTTCAACCGCGCGTTGAGCAGCTTCCCGGTCGACACCGTCTTCGAGGTGCCTCCGGCCTGGAGCACTTGTTTCGCGTACCCCGCGATGCGGACGAGCGCTTCGTCGGCGATGCCTTCGGCTTCGTCGAAGTGGAACACGACTTTGAGCGGCTTAATGAACTGGAAGCCGGCGATCGCGCCGCCGAGGGCGTCGAGCTGCTCGCCGCCGATCGACGCGCGCAGCGTAACGATGAAGACGCCGTTCTTATTGGCGATCTCGAACGGAGGAGCCGCGTTCCCGGCGCCGGCGACGCCGGAGGACGCGGCCGAGGCGGCGGTTTCGTCCTCCGCCGATACTTGGTGAAGCACCTCGTTAATCGTGTGCAGCACCTTCTCCGCCGTAATCGGCTTCAGGATGTAGTGCTTCGCCCCGTTCTGGATCGCGTCGAACACCATGCTGCGCTGGTCGAGCGCGCTGATCATGACGATATTCGCGTCCGGATACGAGGCGATGATCTTCTTCACCGCGTCGATGCCGCTCATGACCGGCATCGTGATGTCCATCGTGACGATGTCCGGCATCGTCTTAACGTACTCCTTATAAGCCTCGATGCCGTTCGACGCCTCGGCTACGACCTCGTGTCCCGCCTCCGTCAGCATCATCTTCAAATTGCGACGCATTAAAATCGAATCGTCTACGATCAATACCGTTGCCATATCGAGAGTCCCGTCCTTTTCCGAATCACATTTTGATAAAACCGATCGCGATCGCGCCCGAAGCGCCGCCGAGCTCGATCGTCCATATCTCCGACTCCGCCACCTTCATCGAAGCGCCTTCCGTAAAGACGGTGATCGGCGGGTCGATCGATAGGTAGGTTTCAAGCTCGTCCATTCGCTTCAGCGAGTTGCCCAAGACGATATTCGCCGCCTCGGCGAGCGTGTCCTCCATATACAGCCGCGTCTCCTCGGGCGTCAGCTCGCCGTACGCCAGCCGCCGCGTCAACGTATTCGCCGTCGACTCGTCCATCGTCAGGACGAACATGCCGTTGCAGACGCCTTGGACCGACATGAACGTCGAGAAGTTAAGCAGCGCCATCTTGCCTCCCGTCTCGGACCGTACGTCGCCGTTCGGACGGAAGTCGAGGTCCGCGTTTTCCCGGAAGAAGCTCGCCGCCGTTTCGGCGATCGGGAGGAGCAGGGAGGAGGGCGTAACTACCGGCATGCCCCCGAGGGCGTCGTACGGCAGCGTGACGGTGAAGGCGGTGCCGGCGCCCGGCGTCGACGCGACGGACACCGTTCCGCCGAGCCGCTCCGCCTCGTAACGGAGGGAGGAGAGGCCGACGCCCCGTCCGGACCACTCCGTCACCTCGTCCTTGGACGACAGCTCGCCGAGAAACGCCAGCTGCATCGCTTCCGCAGGGGAGAGCGCTTCGATCGCTTCCGCCGGGAGGACGCCTTGCTCGAGCGCCTTCCGCTTCAGCTTCTCTACGTCGACGCCGCGGCCGTCGTCTCGGATGCGCACCTGGATCGTGTCGTCCTGCAGCGACACCGAGCACCGAATCGTCCCTTCCTCCGGCTTCCCGGCAGCGACGCGTTCATCGGGCCCTTCCAGCCCATGGTCGACGGCGTTGCGGAATACGTGCACGAGCGATCGGGCGAGCGGCAGGTACGCGTCGCCGTCGACGAGGAAATCGCCGCCTTCGACGTCGAACGGCTCGATCATCTTGTCGAATCGCTCCCCAAGGCCTACGACGTATTCCGGATAAGACGACAGCAGCTCGCGGAACGGCTTGTACCGGATCTTCCGGAGCTCCGGCAGCAGCAAGCTGCAATCCGCCGGGGACAGCGTCGCCATCATCTTGCGCTCGATTTCCAGTAGCTTTGCGCGGTCGACGAGGAGAACTTGATCTTGATCGAAGAACGAGTCGCCGAGCACGCTTCGCAGCACCTCGTGCTCCTCCTGCAGCCACTCGCTCATTCGCAGCTCGTTCAGCATCTCTAGCGCCTCCGCGGGCGTCGGCGGCTCCGGATGCTTGCTCCAAGCGGAGACGAGCGATTCGACGCCGTGCAGCCGCGCCGCGAGACGCGACATGCCGATCTGCGCGAAGCTGCCCTTGAACGTATGGACGGCGCGAAACAGATCGAACAGCGCCGACTTCATCCCGGCGGGGGGACACGCCTCGTCGAACGGCGCCGCGGCCCATTCGGAGAAGGAACGCGCGAGCGACGAATAGCCGTTGTAATCCACGACGACCTTGACGACCGTCTGCAGCGTGTTGCGTTCTTGTTCCATCCGGTTTTGCAGCTGACGCTTCTCGGTGATGTCGGTTAACATGACCATGCAGCGTTCCGAGTGCTCGCCGTCATTGCCGCGATCCGCGATCATCGCGTATTCGATCTGCACGTCGATCGAACCGATCCGCGTCTCTTCCGGGAGGAGCGGGAGCAGCACCTGCCGCCGCGCGGCGTCCCGTTCGTCGAACAGCTTGCGCAGCAGCCGCTCGATGAATAGCCGCTGCTCCTCGTCGCCCTGCGCGAGCATGTCCGGGAACGAGAGGCCGGCGATCGGTCCGCCGTACAGACGCGCGCATTCGCGGCTGTATTCCTCGTCGACGAGCAGCTCCGGTCCGAACGTCAGGAAGCCTTGTTTCGCGTTGTCGAGCAAGCTCCGGACGCTGCGCTCCCGAGCGGTGAGGAGGCGCTGGGCTTCTTGCAGTCGGCGCTTCGATTGGACGAGCTCGTCGTTCTGCGCTTCCAGCTCGTCGTTCTGCTCCTCCACGGTCGTCTTCTGCAGTTGGAGCTGCTCCGCGTAACGCTGCATATTTTCCATAATGAGATTGGTCGAATCCATCAACGACTCGATCTCGCGAAGCGGCCGTTTCAACTCGATCTTGGCGTCCATCGTCGATTCGAAGTCGCCTTCGGCGATCGCCTTGACCTTATGCTCCAGCTGCGTGATCGGCGCGATGAGCGGTACGGTAAGGAGCCTCGCGATCAGCTTCGTGAGCATGAGCGCGACGATGCACAGGACGAGCATCGCGAAGCCGAGCAAGAACGTAATAGCCACCGGAATTTTCGGATTGATGCCGACCATGATCGAACCGATCGGAGCGCCCGTCGCCTCGTCGACGAGCGGAAGGACCGTCTCGGTCTTGTAATACTCCACGAGCTCCCGGAACGGGCCTTCTCCCAATAACGCCATCGGGGGGATGTTGGAATAAGGAACGGCGTCCCCGAGTCGAAGCTCGACGTAAACGGCGTCCTCCGGCTTCGGCGCGCTCTCGAAGCGGCCGTCTTCCATCTCGATCTCCACCATAAGCGAGAACTGCTCGTATTTGGTCACTTCTTCGACGCGTTCCGTGATCCAAGCGTTCACCGCGGGGTCCCGGGGGTCGAGCTCCGACAGTCGTTCGACGCCGAAATATTGCAGCGTGATCGGAGAGGAGAGGTCCTTCTGAATCGACTTCGCGAAATACTCCGACAGCGAATAGCTGATCGGCCGCAAGACGCCTGTAACCAGCAGGAGGAGGACGCAAGCGAACAGAAATAAATTGATCAGCGAAGAATAGTTCATATTGCGGACGATCCGCTTGCGAAGCGTTCGGCGATTCTTGCGCTTCTTCGGGGGGGCTTGGGTCCTTGGGATCGCGCCGGGAGGAGCTTGCATACATTCACCTGGTTTCTCTTAATTAGTCAGAATGGGTCTATTATACCAGAGGGAAGGTTAGCGCGGTAAACCTTCTCGAGTCTAGTTCGCGGCCGGTCGGACGAATAGGCATTGATTCCCAGTTTGCGGTCGGATATAATAGAGGCGATGAAACCAAGGAGGATGAATCCGTATGGAAATCTCGCTCGATACCGCGATCTTGAAGCGAGACGTGTCGTACGCGATGTACGGCAAGGTGAAGGATTTGGCCAAGCAGCAGGCGTCGCAATTGTTGGCCGACTTCGCCGGAGCGCAGCCTCAGGCGGCGCCGCATCCGAATCTCGGGAAGGTGCTGGACGTAACAATTTGACGGGTGATCCCTTGGGCGTCTTCGCCCAGGGGATTTTTATTTCAATGACAGGCTTAAAACGAAGGAGGATACGAGAATGACCAGAACGATCGCGATCATTCCGAAATTGAAGGCGCCCGAGTTGAACCGGATTCGCGAAGCGGCTCCGGGCTGGACCGTGCTGGCGGGAGGGGAGGCGACGGACGACGCGGTCCGGAACGCCGAGATCGTCGTCGGTTGGCGGGACGGGCTCGAGTCGGTCGTGTTGTCCGAGTCGTCCCGCGTAAGATGGCTGCAAAGCTGGAGCGCCGGCATGGATCATCTGGAAATCGATCGCTACCTGGAGCGAGGGATCGAGCTGACGAGCGCGAACGGCGTGCACGCGTATCCGATCTCCGAAACCGTGTTCGCGATGCTGCTCGCCTTCACGCGCAAGATCGACGCATACATTCGCAACCAACAGCATCGAAAATGGGACCACGCCGGCCTCAAATCCGAGATGCACGGCAAGACGATCGGCATCGTCGGCGTCGGCGCGATCGGGGAAGAGACGGCGCGCATCGCGAAGGCGGCGTTCGGCATGCGCGTGCTCGGCGTGCGCCGGTCGGGGGCGCCGTCGCCCGCCGTCGACGAGATGTTCGCGGTCGAACGGTTGCTCGACATGCTGCCGGCCTGCGATTACGTCGTCGCCGTCGTACCGTCGACGTCCGAGTCGAAGCATCTGTTCGACGCCCGCGCGTTCGCGGCGATGAAGGAGACGGCGTACTTCGTGAACGTCGGACGCGGCAGCGTCGTCGACACCGAAGCGCTGATCGACGCTTTGAACGCCGGGCGAATCGCCGGAGCGGGGCTCGACGTCTTCGAGGAAGAGCCGCTGCCGGCGGATCATCCGCTCTGGGCGATGAATAACGTCATCGTGACGCCGCATACGGCCGGGTCGACCGAGCGGTACGCGGAGAGAGCGGTCGATATTTTCCTGAGCAACCTGGAGATGGTGCTGAACGGCCGTCCGCCGGCGATCAATCGGCTCGGCGCGCAAGGCAAGCGCTACTGATTCCGAACGAAGAAGGGAGGGTCGGGACATGAGGGAACCGTTCGTCTTATTTTCCGCGGCGCACGGAGCGGGTCTGCTCGCGGCGGCGCTGGCGGTAGCGGCGATCGTCGGCTTCCGCGCCGCGCTGCGCCGTCCGACGGCCAACCGTATCGCGCGGTACGGGCTTGCCGGCTTGCTCGCCGCCTCGGAGGCAGCGCTATACTCCTGGTATACGATAACGGACGCTTGGGGGCTCTACGCGCTGCCGTTCCAGCTGTGCACAATGACGTTGTGGTTTTCCGTGTTCGCTTTGTTGACACGAAAGCGGACGTTAGTAGAGATTTCGTTCTTCCTCGGCATCTTAGGCGCGCTGCAAGCGCTGGCGACGCCGTACTTGACCGTAGGCTTTCCCGACTTCCGTTACTTTCACTTCTTCCTCGCGCATATCGGCATCGTCAGCGCCGGCGTATTTCTTACCGCGGTGGACGGGATCCGACCGACCTGGCATTCCGCGCTCCGATCGCTGCTCTGGTTGAACGCGCTCGCCGTCCCCGCGGGCATCGCGAACGCGATCACGGGCGAAAATTTCATGTTCCTTGCGCGAAAGCCGTCGACGGGCTCGCTGCTCGACGCATTGGCGCCGTGGCCTTGGTACATTCTCGAGCTCGAGGCGGTGGCGCTGCTGATGATCTTCGCGCTGCTCGGCATCGTAAAGGCGGCCGACGCCATCGCGTCGCGACGAGGAAAGCGCAACCAACCGGATTTATCCTAATTGACGTAAGGTGTGTGTAATATATTATTGAAAATTCCTCTAATAATGTCATTTACAATAACATTTACTGTTATTAATATGAAAGTAGATGACATTATACAGTAGAGGAGGCCGTTCGCATGAACCTATCGCAATCGCAGTCCGGGTTGCCGTTCGCGGCGGCGACAGCTGCATATTACGACGAGATGCACGACGCCGGGGGGCGGGTCAGGCCGCATTACGAGGAGGTCTGCCGAACGTTCGAGCGCATGACGCCGGAAATCGTGGCGCGCCGGCAAGCCGCGATGAACGATCGCATGCTCGAAGAAGGGATCACCTATACGCTCTACGACCCCGGTCAAGCGGATCCGCTCGAGCGGACGATCCCGTTCGATCTGATCCCCCGCATTATCCCGAACGCGGAGTGGCGGGAGCTCGAGCGCGGACTCGTGCAGCGCACGAAGGCGCTGAACTGCTTCCTGGCCGACGTGTATCACGAGCAGCATATCTTGCACGACGGAATCATTCCCCGCAAGCTCATCGTCGCGAACCGGTATTTTCGTCCGGAGATGATGCGCCTGCAGGTGCCGAACGGCATCTATACGACCTGCGCCGGCATCGACCTGATCCGCGACGAGCAAGGTAATTATTTCGTGCTCGAAGACAACCTGCGTTCGCCTTCAGGCTACTCCTACCTCTTCACCTCGCGTTCGATCATGAAGCGGCTGTTCCGCGAGCTGTACTTCTCGCATCCGATCGAAGAGGTCGACCACAGCTTGAATCATTTCCTCGCCGCGCTGAAGCGTATGTCCCCCTCGGATCGTGCGAACCCGACGATCGCGCTGCTTACGCCGGGCAGCTATAACTCCGCTTATTTCGAACATACGTATTTAGCCCAGCAGATGGGCATCGAGCTCGTCGAAGGCCGAGATTTGGTATGCATGGACCATAAGATCTACATGCGAACCCGGTCGGGGCTGCGCCGCATCGACGTCATCTATCGGCGGATCGACGACGACTTCCTCGATCCGCTCGCCTTCCGACCCGACTCGCTGCTCGGCGTAGCCGGCGTCATGAACGCGTACCGCGCGGGCAACGTCGCGATCGCGAACGCGCCGGGCACCGGCGTGGCGGACGACAAGGCGATCTACACGTTCGTTCCCGACATGATCAAATATTATTTGAACGAGGAGCCGATTCTGTCGAACGTACCTACGTATCTGCTCTCGAGACCCGACGAGCGGGAGTTCGTGCTCTCGCGGCTCGGCGAGATGGTCGTGAAGGAGACGTCGCTCTCCGGCGGCTACGGCATGCTGATCGGTCCGACCGCCACGGACGAGGAGATCGCGTCGTTCGCGGTCAAGATTCGAGAGAATCCGTCGAATTACATCGCGCAGCCTACGATCAAGCTGTCCACGGCGCCGATTTATCGGGACGGCGGCTTCGTCCCGCGCCATATCGATCTTCGGGCGTTCGTGCTGTCGGGCCGAGAGACGCACGTCATCCCCGGCGGGTTGACGCGGGTCGCCATGAAGGAAGGTTCGCTCGTCGTCAACTCCTCGCAAGGGGGCGGCGTGAAAGACACATGGGTGCTGGGGACGTAACGTTTTCCAATATATCGGAATGGGGGCGGCGGCGATGATGAATCGCATTGCGGAATCGTTGTTCTGGATCGGGCGGTACACCGAGCGGGCGGAAAACCACGCTCGCTTGATCGACGCGTTCTATCACATCCGGGAGGAGACGTCTTCGGGCGAGCGGCTGTGGATCCGCATCGTACAGGCGCTGGGCGACCCGGCGGTGTTCGAAACGGTGTATCGCACGTACGGCGAACGCGAAGTGTTGCACTACATGATTCTGGATCCGAATCATATGAATTCGATCCAATCCTGCGTCCATCAGGCGCGTTCGAATCTCAAAGCGATCCGCGACCGGCTGCCGGAGGAGCTGTGGGATATCCTGAACGGCTTCGCGCTCTGGCTCAAGAGCAACGAGACGGACGAACTGCTGCTCGATTCGCCGTTCTTGTTCCTGAAGCGCGTGAAGGAATGGCTCGGCGCGTTCTACGGCGCGGCGCATCATACGATGATGCGGGACCGTCACTGGCATATGATGGAGAGCGGACGGTTTCTCGAGCGGGCGGAAAATACGGCAAGGCTGTTCGATTCGGTCTATCACTCGATTCTGGAGGACCCGAAGAAGACGCAGTTTTACTTGTTTTCCGCGGTGCGGGCGATCGGCGGCGCGGACGTGTTCCGGCGCCTCCATATGGATCTCTTTTCAGTGGAAAACGTCGTCTCTCTGCTCATCCTCAACGAGAAGTTTCCCCGTTCGGTGCAATTCGGCCTCGGTGAACTGGAAGGGCAGCTTCGCTCGCTCCGCAATCTCGAAAGCTCCGACGCGGCGTACGATAAAGCGATCCGGCTCGTCGTCAAGGCGAGAGCGGAGCTTTCGTGGCTGGAAGGAACCGATGGCGGAGAAGCCTCCCTTCACGACAACCTGGTGCATTGCATGACGGTCATCCACGGGCTCGGAGGCTTGATCGGGAATGCGTTCTTTCGCGAGGAGCAGGGGGCGGGCGCATGAAGTTCAAAATTTGTCACGTCACCACGTACCGATACGACGAGCCGGTCACGGACAGTGTCAATGAAATCCGACTCGCTCCGCGTACGAACTATCGGCAATCCTGTTACCACCACTCCGTCGCGATCGAGCCGAACGCGCCGCTCCTTACCTACGAGGACGGCTTCGGCAACCGGATCCATGCGTTCACCGTCAATAACTCGCATCGGGAGCTCGTCATTCGGTCCGAATCGACGGTCGTCACGCACGATAACGACGGGGTGCGCAAGCGAGTGTTGACGCCCGAAGAGGATTGGGCGACGCTCGCGGACGACGCCGTGCAGAACAAGTACGCCGAATATTTGATCCCGACGCCTTACACGGAGGCGAACGACGACGTGGCCGCGTTCGCGGCGTCGTGCGGGCGGCCTGGCGCGGGCGTCTACGAGCAGACGATGGAGCTCGTCTCCAGGATTTACGAGGAGTTCGAGTATCGGCCGAACGCGACCCGCATCGGCACAACGCCCGCGGAGCTGCTCGAGGGGCGAGCCGGCGTCTGTCAAGACTTCGCGCATTTGATGATCGCCGCATGCCGATTATCGGGCATTCCGGCGCGATACGCGAGCGGGTACCACTTCATCGGCGATCTGCAGACGCGCGCCGCCGATTTCGAGCAGGCGTCCCATGCATGGGTGGAGGCGTATATTCCGGGCACCGGCTGGCTCGGGTTCGACCCGACGAACAATAACCGCGTCGACGGCCGATATATCAAGCTCGGTCACGGCCGCGATTATCTCGATATCGTGCCGGTGAAGGGGATTTACCGCGGAACGCCGAACCAGCGGCTGTTCGTCGACGTCGACGTGCAGCTGATCGACAAATAAAATGGGAAATGTAAGCAAACTAAATTATTATAGTGCCAAAGTATGACCTGTATGGTAGAATAAGCCCATATTACTAGTCTTCTAAATCGAAAAGGCAAACCTTCCGAAAGGTAGGGGCGCAAAGCCACAGGCCTAAGGCTGAGCTAAGGCAGCTGGGTTGCCGAAATTGCGGAGACGTTTCGTTCGTTCTCGAATGAACGCCCGGCGATTCGGGCGTTTTTTTGTTGCGAAAATGGACAAAGAGGGGGAGATCTTCATGCAGGCCGAACTCATTAACCCGTTCTTGACTTCTTCGATACAAGTATTCGAGACGATCGTTCAAGTGAAGCCCACCGTGGGCAAATTACAGCTAAAGCAAATGCGATATACGGAAGATTACGTATGGCTTAAAATCCGCATCCACGGCCAGATGGAGAAGGAGATCTTGTTCGGCTTCCCCGACACGATGGCGATGAATATCGTCTCGACGATGCTCGGAGGATATGCGGTCACGGAGCTCGACGACATGTGCCGGAGCGCCGTAGCGGAGCTGGGCAATATGATCAGCGGCAATGCCAGCACGATACTGTATCACAACGGCATCGCCGTCGACATTACGCCGCCGAGCCTCGTCGGCGACGGCGCGATCGATTGGGGCAAGAAGGCCGTCAGCATCCCGTTATCGGTCGAGCGGATCGGAGATTTCGACATCAATATTCTCGTCTGACGCGCGGACGCACGGAGGAACGCTGCTCATGGCAAGGCTTGGGTTTATCGTGAACGCCGCTTCCGGCAACGGGCGAGGGGCGAAGGTTTGGTCCGCCGTCGAACGGGAGCTTTCGGCAAGAAGCGTGCCGTACGACGTCTTTCGGACGGAGGCGTCCGGCCACGCGACGGCGCTCGCGCAGCGGATGGTCCGGGATCGGTCGTACGATTCGATCACGGCGATCGGCGGCGACGGCACGGTGAACGAGGTCGCGGCGGGGCTGCTCGGCAGCGACGTGGCGCTCGGGCATATCGGCGCCGGCTCGGGCAACGATTTCGCGCGGGCTATGGGGCTGCCTTCGGAGCCGAGCGAGGCGGTCGAGGCGCTCGTGCGCGGGGATCGGCTCGAGATCGACGTCGGCCGCGCGGGCGGGCGCGTCTTCGTCAATTCGTTCGGTTCCGGCTTCGACGGCGAAGTGGCCGCGAGGTCGAACGGCTCTCCGTGGAAGCGGTGGATGAATAAGATCGGACTGGGCGCCGTCTCCTACGGTTTGATCGTACTGGCGGCGCTCGGCGCATATCGTCCTGCGCGGGTCAACGTCGCATTGGACGGCCGATCGTACGACTTCGATGACGTCTGGCTCGTCGTCGCGGCGAATTTGCCGTATCTCGGCGGCGGGATGCATATTTGTCCCGGCGCGTCCGCGACGGACGGCGTCATGGACGTGTGCGTCGTGCACGGCCTCGGGCGGCTGCGGCTGCTGCGCCACTTCCCGCTCATTTATCGCGGCGCGCATGTCTCGCTGCCGTATGTTACGATGCTGCGCGGCGCGCGCCTGAGTCTGAAGAGCGATCGAACGCTGGCCTGCCACGTGGACGGGGAAACCGCCGAGCCGTTGGTTACCGAGCTGACGCTCGTTCCGCGGGGGCTCTCGTTGATCGTTCCGGAGCGCCAATGACGTTGGTTGGGAGCAACCCGTTTCGCCGGTTCGGCGGTGCGGGTTGTTTGGCATGTTCCGAAGGAGCTTGCAACCGGGGGAGCGGAACATGGCGAGCGAGGACGTCTCGTCGGACGTTGTATGCTACAATGGAAGCGTTGCACTCGGAACCTGAGGGAGGAACGAACCATGTATGAAGCGCTGCATCATGTCGCGGTCGTCGTCGTCGATCTGGAACGAGCCAGACGATTCTACGGCGGCGTGCTCGGACTCGAGGAATTGGACGGCCGTCCCGCCTTTCCGTTCCCCGGCGCGTGGTATGCGCTCGGGGAGGATCAACTGCATCTGATCGTGCATGACGAGGCCAAGACGCTGCGAGGCGCCTTCTCGATCGATTCGAAAGACGGCCACTTCGCCGTACGCGTGCGCGACGCCTCGGAAGTGAGAGCCCGGCTCGAGGCGGCCGATTGGCCGTTCGACGATCGCCCGCAGAGCATTACGGGGTGGCACCAATTGTTCACGACGGATCCGGACGGCAACGTCCTAGAATTCAACAGCAAAATTCCCTCGCGGGAGGAAGGCGGCAAAAACGAATGACGAAGAAAACCGTAATCGCCCTAGTAGGAGACTATTATCATCGTGCGTCGTGGGCGGAAGCGGCGCTGCGCCTCGCCGCGGCGGGCCTGGAGGACGTAGAATTGCGGTTCGTCGAGGAAGCGGGATTCGAAGCGGCGTTGGGAGAAGGTCCCGGGATGGTCGTCTTGTTCAAGGAGGATCGCGTCGATCCGAACGCGGACGAACCGCGGCGCTGGATGAGCGAAGCGCTGCAACGGAAAGCGTCGGATTACGTAGAAGCGGGAGGAAGCTGGCTCGCGTGGCATTCCGGTCTGGCGAGTTACGATCCTGAGGGGCCTTACGTGAAGATGCTTCGAGGATATTTCGAATTCCATCCGGCGCAACATCAGCAGGTGCGTTACTCTCCGACGGCGGCGGACGAAGCGGCTTATGAATTGTATGACGAGCATTACTTCGTCTCGTGCGACGAAGCGAATACGAACGTCTTCCTGCGATCGTCCTCCGTGGACGGGGATTCGATCGCAGGCTGGTCGCATACGTTCGGCCGAGGGTTCGTCGCTTGTTACACGCCGGCGCACAACGAAGAGGCGTTGAGCGGGGAAGCCGTCGCCTCGACGCTTCGGAAGCTTCTCGCGCGCGGGCTCGGTCTGGAGCCGAAGTAAATGCTACTTCTTGTTCGCGCGGTTCCGGTTCAGGCGCGTGTACGTAAACAGCGCCGCGAGCACCATCGCGCCGATGGCGATGCTCTCCGTCGTCTCCGGATCGACGCCGAAGGCGGCGCAGACGAGCTTCGCAAGATTGTTCGTGGCGAAGGCGACAAGCAAGATGATCAATGGGCGGAAAAAGTTATACTTTTGCAATCGGGAAGCCTCCTCAGGAAGTCGTGCGTTTCGGTTATTCATGACGGAACGAAAGCTTATCATACACTTCTACGCGATTCTTGCCGTTACGTTTCGCCGCATACAGCGCCCGATCCGCCCGTTCGATGAATGGGACGATATCGGCCGAGGTCGGGCGCGTCATGCTGGAGACGCCGACGCTGATCGTGACGACCGGCAGCACGTCCGATTGCGGATGGGGTATGGCCAACGATTCGATCGTCGTCCGAAGCTGCTCGGCCACGGTCTCGGCGCCGAACACGTCCGTCTCCGGCAGCAGCACCGCGAATTCTTCGCCGCCGAAACGCGCGAGCAGATCGCCCGGCCGCTTCAGCATTCGGCTCGCCGCCACGGTGACGCGCTTCAAGCAGTCGTCCCCGGTCAGGTGGCCGTACATATCGTTATATTTCTTGAAATTGTCGATGTCGAACAACAGCAGGGCGATCGGCAGCTTGTTGCGCCTCGCGCGATTGACTTCGCGGGTCATCACCGCGTCGAAATATCGCCGGTTCGCGATGTTCGTAAGTCCGTCCAGCTGCGACAGCCGCTGAAGCCGTTCCTTCTCGATGCTGCGCTTGGTCACGTTCCGAAGCACGACTTGGAGCAGCTTCTTCCCGTTGTGTTCGACGAACGCGGCGGTGCCTTCGACGTCGATGACTTCCCGGGTTTTCCTCCGGACGAGCTTCGTCTCGAACGCGGGCAGTTCGCCGGACTCCATGCCGTAGATGCGCTGCATCAACAATTCCATCTTGCGCTGGGCGTCGGGCATCAAGTAGTCGAACATGTTCGTGCCGAGCAGCTCGTCCGGATGATCGGCTTGCACGAGTCGGGCGCACGCTTCGTTGCAGAAGACGATCTCGCCTTCGTCGTGAATAAGAATCGAGTCCGGGGACAGCTGCACGAGGGTGCGGTACCGCTCCTCGCTTTCCCGGATGAACCGTTCGGATCGCTTGCGCTCCGTAATGTCGCGGGTAACGCCGAGCAGCGATTCCGGCCGGCCGGCGGCGGCGTCGAAGAACGGCGTCAGCGTCGTCTCGACGATGCGTTCGTTGCCGAGGAACGTGACCGGTTCTTCGTACAAAATGGTGCGGCGGGAGGCGACGGCCTCCGTAAATTTGGCTTGCACGAAGTCGACGACGTCAGGCGGCAGCGTCTCCGCAATCGTGCGGCCGATCATCGCCTCCGTGAGGCCGGTATGACGCAAGTACGCGGCATTGACGGATTCGAATCGGAACTCGTAAGGAGCCGAGTCGCCGGTCACGCGCACTAAAAACAGTAAATCGTCGGTTGTATCGATATAGAGCTTGGAAAGCTTCGTAATGTCCATCCGATTCCCTGACCTTTCGCTGATGCGGGGACGAAACATCGCCATTAAACAATAATTAGTACTATACCATATTATCGAAGAAATCAGGCTATGAATTGAGAGGGATTTCCTTGTTTATTTTGCAACTCGGGCCGCTAAGCCTGAACGGTCCGTTGCTCTTGCTGCTGTGGTTCGGCGCGAGCGGATATGCGGTCGTCCGCGCGTCCGGCATCGGCGAGGAGGCGAAGGAGCGCATCCGTTCCGCCTTGCTCGGAGGCGGCATCCTCTGGCTTCTCGTTTGGAAAACGTCCCTTCTCTGGCTCGATCCGCAAGGCGTCCTCGCCCATCCGTCTTCGCTCTTGTACCTCGACGGCGGAACGACGGGGCGGTACGCGGCGACCGGGATCGCCGTCGTCTACGCGGCGTTCCGGTGGCGCGACTCGCCGCGCCTGCTCGCGTCGGGCGCGGCGGCGCTGGTCTTATACGCCGCGTCGGGCGCGTTCGCGATGCAGCTCGGCTACGCGGCGCTCGGGCGGCCTGAGTTCGCTCCCGCGACCGCGGCGGCGGCCGCGCTCGCGACCGGCGTCTGGTTCGCGGTCCGGCACGCTTGGCGCCGCGCGGCGACGGTTCGCAAAGCCGCGATCGAATCGGCCGTCTGGGTCGTCGCGGCGGCGCTGCTGCTCGGCGTCGCGGCGGAAGCGGCCGACGTCTACGAGGCGCGGGTGCGCGAATCGGCCGCCGGCGTCGGATCCGCGGCCGGTCAGCTCGCGCCGGACGTCGAGCTGACGCTGCCGGACGGCGCGACCGCGCCGCTGTCCGCTTATCGCGGACGTCCCGTGTTCGTCAACTTCTGGGCGAGCTGGTGTCCGCCGTGTCGGGCGGAGATGCCCTCGCTGCAGCGGCTGCACGAAACGTTCGATGCGAGGGGCGTCGCCGTGCTCGCCGTAAACATGGCGACGACGGAAGCTCGCCCCGATGCAGGGGAACGTTACCTCGCGGAGCGCGGGTTTACGATGCCTGCCGTGTCGGACGCGAGCGGGGAAGCGAAGCGCGCGTTCCGCGTCCGCGCGTACCCGACGTCGTTCGCGATCGACGCGGACGGCGTCATCGTCGGGCGGTACGAAGGCGCGATGCATTACCGGGCGATGGCGGAGGAGCTCGAACGGCTGCTATCGCCTTCGACCGCCGAGAGGCGGGAGCGGCCATGAAGGGGATCGCCACCGTCACGATGAATGCGGCGATCGACAAGACGTACCGGGTTCCGTCGCTCCCGCTCGGCCGCGTTACGCGGATTCCGGAGATGGTCGCTTACCCCGGCGGGAAGGGCATCAACGTCGCGCGCGCGCTGCGGCAGCTCGGCTGCGACGTCGTCGCGACCGGCTTCGTCGCCGGGTTCAACGGCGCGTACATCCGCACCGCGCTGTCGGACCAAGGCGTCGCGCACGACTTCGTCGACGTCGCGGGCGAGTCGCGGCTGTGCCTGAACGTCCTGCACGACGGCGGGGCGTCGACCGAGCTGCTCGAGCCCGGACCGTCCGCGACGGAAGCGGATTTCGCCGCGCTCGAACGGAAGGTCGCGGCGCTCGCGGAGCGGAGCGCGATCGTCTGCCTCTCCGGCAGCGCTCCAACGGGCGTTCCCGCGAATGCGTACGAGCGGCTTGTCGGCATCGTCCGCAAGGCGGGCGCGCTCGCTTTCCTCGATGCGAGCGGCGCCTTGCTCGCGGGCGGCGTCCGCGCCGCGCCCGACTTCGTCAAGCCGAACGAGCACGAAGTCGCGGCGCTGTCGTCGCAGCCGGCGACGGACGAGGCGGCGCTGGCCGCCTGCGCGCGCGAGCTCGTCGGCGCGCGCGGCATCGGCTGCGCGGCGATCACGCTCGGCGCGGCGGGCGCTCTCGTCGGCTGCGGCGATGCCGTCTACCGCGTGCGCGTGCCGGCGCTGCGCGTCGTCAGCGCCGTCGGCTGCGGCGACGCGTTCGTCGCCGGCATGGCCGCCGGGACGCTGCGGGGCGATCCGCTCGAGCAGCGCATTCGCCTCGCCGCCGCGGCCGCCTGCGCGAATGCGCTGCACCGCGAAGCCGGCCGGATCGATCCGGCCGAGCTTGAACGGCTGCTGCCGATGATCGACATTACGCAAGTAGAATAGGAATGGAGGGGGCCGCTCTGGGAGCGGCCTTTTCCGCAACTTACGACCTGTAAATAACTTTGTACCATAGGAAACTGAGCGCGAATGGAAGACGACCTGAAAAAACGCTGAACGCGCATTGACTATTTTCGAGATTGAGAGCAGACTATTGTAAAATCCTGTGAGATTAAGGAGAGTTTTCGATGCCTTATATCAACCTGCAAATTACGAGAGGGGCGTCCCGCGAGCAAAAGGCTCAAGTCGTTAAGGAATTTACGGAGACGCTCGTTCGCGTGTTGGGAAAGAAGCCGGAACACACCCATATCGTCATTCAAGAGATCGAGGACGAGAATTGGGGATATTCGGGGGTGTTGACGGACGATTTTCGAAAACAAGACGCTGCCGGCCAAGACTCCTGAGAAAAGAGGGTTCCAATGGCACTGTTACAATGCCAGTTTTTCGCCGAATCGCTCGGCGTGCAAGCGACGATGAACGTGATCCTGCCGCAGCGTCGAGGGCGGCCGCCTGAGGGAGGGCATCCGGTGCTCTACCTGCTGCACGGCAACTCGGACGATCATTCGATGTGGATTCGGCGCACGTCGGTGGAACGATACGCCGAGGCGCGAGGACTCGCGGTCGTCATGCCGGCCGTCAATCGCAGCTATTATACGGATATGGCGTACGGCCCGAACTATTGGACGTTCGTAAGCGAGGAGCTGCCGGAGACGGCGCGATCGTTCTTCCCGATCGCCGAACGCAGGGAGGGTCGTTTCGTCGCGGGCTTGTCGATGGGCGGCTACGGCGCCTTCAAGCTGGCGCTTCGTCATCCCGACCGGTTCGCCGCGGCGGCGAGCTTGTCTGGAGCGCTGGATGTGTATCGCATGTGGGATATCCGCGAGGCGGACATGAAGCTGATCTTCGGGAAACGAAGCCGCATCCGCGGGAGCGACGACGACCTCTTCGCCTTGGCGCGGAAGAGAGTCGAAGAGGGCGCGACGCTGCCGAAGCTGTACCAGTGCTGCGGCACGGAGGATTTCCTGTATCGAGATAATATACGGTTTCGTGCGCACGCCGAGCGACTCGGCTGCGAATTGACTTACCGCGAGGAAGCTGGAGATCACGAGTGGTCCTACTGGGATCGGAACATCGAACGCGTCATTCAATGGTTGCCGCTGCCATGATCATTACGATTCTTTTATTACTGTCGATCGGCATCCTCGCGTCGACGTTCGGCAGCATCGTGGGCTTAGGCGGGGGCATTATCATCATCCCGGCCTTGTTGTATTTGGATCCTGTTCTCCTGCACCGGGGCATCTCCACCGCATCGGCTGTCGGAACGTCTATGGTCGTATTGGTGTTCACCGCACTGTCGTCGACGCTCGCATTCCATAAGCAGAAGAAGGTGGACGTGCGGAGCGGCTTGCTGTTCTTCGCGAGCAGCGGTCCCGCAGCGTTACTCGGCGCTTCGTTCACGGGACTGATCGCGCCCGGACCGTTCCAGATCGGCTTCGGCTGTTTTATTTTGTTCGTGTCCGCTCTGCTTTTGCTGAAGAGCCGCCTGAAGCCGTTGCCGATCTCCTGGAAATACCGTAGATCCTATACGGATGCAGCCGGTATTACGCATCATTATGGTTACAACCTATCGTTGGCTCTCCCGGTCGGCTTTAGCGTCGGATTCGTGTCCGGCCTGTTCGGCATCGGCGGGGGATCGTTGTTCGTGCCGCTTATGATCTTGCTTTTCGCTTTCCCCGCGCATCTCGCCACGGCCACTTCAATGTTCGTCATCTTCTTGAGCTCGATCACGGGAAGCCTCGGCCATACGCTCTATGGCGAGATCGACTGGTTCAGTGCATTGTTTCTTGCGCCGGGCGCCTGGATCGGCGGCCGCTGGGGCGCCGCGATCGCGAATCGGTTAAGCGGGAACGCGCTGCTGTGGGTGATGCGAGTTGCAATGGTGCTGCTCGGCTTGCGGATGATTTGGAGCGGAGTCTTGCTGGTGGAGGTATAATCATAAAGTACAATTGAATCTTGGGTGGGGCATGGTTTCCCTTCGAAAGGAGGTGAAACCATGGAGTTGAAAGATGCGATAACAATCATGATTCTATTCGCAACATTTGTCTTAGCACTTTTAACATACATCGGGAATAACTACAAGAGAAAGTAAAAACCCACCCCAAGGTTTCGCGGCCAAAGGTGGGTTTTTGAGCTTCTAAACCTGGAAGGGATCAACCCATCCAAGCCAATTGTATAGCCGAGTGTTCGCAGCACTCGGCTTTGTTACTTAAAGAATAACATACAAAAAATCAGATGGAAACCCTAAAAACTCATTGAAAACCTCAGACAACAGAAGGAGTTCCGGGGAAGTGAGTGTTGCGACAACACTGACGGATTCGTGAATTCGAGAGACGTTAGCGGATGCTGCGAAAACTCCATACGGGAGTTCGCGAATGCGAGAGACGCTGCTTGAAATGATCGCAAATCATTGCGAGCGGGAGGAACCGATGAAGAGGAAATTTGCTGATCGCCCGAATTGGTCTAGAATAATTAAAAAATCGTATACAGGAATTGAAGTTCATGAGGACTCATTCCATGGGCGCTTGGGTTATTTACTATTGGATGAGGTAAGAGACCAATTATGGGTTACCTATGGATCCAAAAGGCTTTGTATAGTCGATAATGGATATGTCTGGCTGCAACATTTCCCCAAGAATGGGAAATACGTTTTGACCTCGACATTCGATGACCAAGGGGAACTGGTCCAAGGCTACTTTGATATAGTCAAGAATGTTGGCGTCACGGTGGAGGGAATTCCCTATTGCGATGATTTATTTCTTGATGTAGTCGCACTACCCAGTGGGGAAACTTATACTCTTGATGAGGATGAATTAATTGAAGCTTTAAAACAAGATCGCATTTCACAGGAAGATTTTGATTTTGCATATTTGGCAGCAACTGAATTGACAAAAGAAATTGAAGAGAACCGAAATTACTTATTAAATGCTACGAAAACATATTACAAATTCATAAAAGAGCTTAGAGGGATTACTCCACGAAGATACTGACCTCCAATAACACCGCATTTTCACGCATCGGGCTGAGGTAAATCAACATGGGTTCTTATTCCTTATCAGGTTCCAACGTAACTAAATTGAATTGGTGCAGTTCATCGGGCAAATTTTATTCTCCTTGGGGTGAATTAATATTTATACAATAAGAACGGTCGAGAAGAAGGATGCTCCGACATTATCTTATTTATTTCGAGACTTTATTAAGACAGATTCAAATATTAAAGCTATGGAAAAACAAATAGAACGAATCTCTAATAATTCGCCAGACTGTAGAGAAAGCCAGCGTTTTTCGGAGGCTTTCTCTTCTTTTGGTTTAGATTCAGGTATTGAAAAAGATCACCCTACTCATCCTGCCTTTCTGGCCAGGTAGAGAGCGATCTTTTTTATGTTCTGTACGGTGGCCGTCATCAATGCTTGCTCGTTTATGTTCGCAAGCCCACGGAAACGGCAATAGCGAAGTCCGTGGAGCTCTTTGGCATCCGCGAAACTTCGCTCAATTGTTTGGTACCTCAATCGGTATAAGTACTTTCCGGAAGGACTCAATCGGTTCTTCCGGATCCATTCCTTGCTGTCTTCCCAAACATGTCGGGTAATTACTTTCTGGTGGTTTCGTGAGCGAGTACATTGCTGGAGCACTGGGCAGTTACTGCAAATCCGTTTGTCGGATTTGTACAATCTGTAGCCCGTACGGTCTGTGGTTGAGTACGCTAACTTATGTTTTTCGGGGCATATGTAGACATTCTTCTCCGGGTCGTATTTGAAACGCCACTTCGCAAACAAGCCTTTAGCCGGCGTATAAGCACGGTAACCAATGACCGCAAATAGTTTACGGTCATGAAGTTCTTTGCAGATTGGTGCTGTTAAGTAACCGGCGTCCAGTGCGACAGCCTCAAGTTTATGAAATCCAAAGCGTTGGATCTGACGTTCTAAGCGAGCGACATAAGGAACCGAGTCATGAACGTTGCCAGGGGTAACATGTACATCCGTAACAATATTGAACTTGTGATCTACGGTGCGATGATCGAGGTAAAAGAAGCCCTCCGGCTTCCCGTCGCGAACCATGTATCCACTGTCCGGGTCGGTAGTACTGACCTTTATCGT